>CAKQAD010000060.1 GCA_934215545.1 uncultured Prevotella sp. | reverse complement strand
CATCTTTATTTTCAAAGGCCAGCTTGTAGTATTCGTACAAATCCTCGTGAACAGCTGCATATGTCCGCACATCATTATTCACAACAGAAAAACATTTGTAATTCACTTTTTTGGAAGAACCTACGGTGTATGTATAGTAGTATCCAAAATCTGTGTGACCCGAAAACTCGACTATTTGACCCGCTTTGTACTGACTCCCATCTGCAAAAGCCGTCATGGCAAAAGGAATGGACAAAGCCGCAGTTAAACCCAATGCAAGAAACGTTCTTCTTTTCATGATAACCACCTCATATACAAAAATTGGCAGCCAACCAGCTGCCGAAAAGCTAAATTATCAAGGAAAATGCCAAAGGAGGAAAATAAAGTGAAAGAAACTAGCACAAGGTTTGCAAAATGTGATACAATGGAAGAAAAGTGCCGCCTCAAAGCTTTATTTTCTTCTCTGTCGGCACAGGAAAAACAAGATGTGCTTTCCTATGCGGAAAGCTTGCTCAACAGCAGAAAGGAGTAAATCCGTGGACAAGTACGAGATTGAACTAGGCCGGTACAAAACCAGAATTTTTGCCCTTCTGGCAACGGAAGCGTCCGGCCTGCCCGGAATCAAAAGCGAAGAGTGCGCAAATTGCGACCACCGGTGCTCTCTTGAAATCGGGTGTTACTGCTTCAACTACGGATGCGGAAAGGGCAAGACCGCGGAAGAGCTGCACGAAGCATTTGACCGCGTTTGTGATGCGCTTAAAATTTCTGACCGAAGATGGTCACCAGCAAATCCAATGCGGCCTGAAGTATTTGATTCTCCCGATCTGCTCGAAGTTCTTGAAGATAGGCTTCTCCAGCTAGCGGAAGAGAATAAATGTACTCGCTGGGAAGAAAACCGCCCACCCCGTCAGGAATGTACTCTTTGCGGCGCTCATCAATCAGACCGCGGCCCTTCAAGTTCTGAATGTACCGATTCTGGCCGTTGAAACTGAAATCCTCGCCGGAAATGAGACAGACTTCGTGCTGGTTCATTTTCCCGTTGTGCTTCTCCATATATAATAGGAGCGCAAGGCTCTTTTTGTCCAAGAACTCAGCCATTGGGGTTTTCCTTCCTCTTTGAAACCTTAAATTCCATATACTCCAGCAGATCTGCACGGTCTGCATCGGTCATCTGACTTAGCAGCGCGTCAAACCTTGCATCCAGCTCACTCCCTTCACCGGGGGTGGGCTTTTCTTTTTGCTCCTCGCCGGTCAGCTCTTCAGCGGGAACGCCAAAATAAGCAGCGATTTTTTCGATAGTTGCCTTTCGCGGAACGCTTCCTTTGCTCCATCTTGTCACAACGGATCGTTGAAACCCCATTTCTTCAGCAACCGCAGAGGGGGATTTTGCAATACCATTACAAAGGCGCACAAAGTTCAGGTAGAACAAAAATACCACCTCCAATTTTGTGCAAAAGCACGAAAAGCAACAAACGCAACAAAAACTATTGACTGTTGCGTTTGTTTACGCTATACTTGTGACGTTGGATGTAAACAAACGCAACGCAACAACGCCCCCGCAAAAGGAGCTATCCGCGTTAGCTATTAAGTACTTTGCAC
>CAKQAD010000059.1 GCA_934215545.1 uncultured Prevotella sp. | reverse complement strand
TCCCTCTTCGGAGCTGAATATACGGACCAAAATAGGGCATAAAATCATTTAAATTAATTTTGAACACCTACTTAAAAGCAGTAACTTTGCACCCGAAACGGCGATTTGGCAGTAGCCTCATCGTTATGGAAACAAACATAACACCACTATTAGCACAATACTGAAATACATAACAAAAATAATATAATGACTCAAAACAAGACATCACTGAGCAGCAAGCAATATGCTGTGCCGTTCATCCTTATCACCTCGCTGTTTTTCATGTGGGGATTTGCACGTGCCATTCTCGACGTGCTCAACAAGCATTTTCAAACCGCACTCGACATAAGCATCACGCAGTCGTCGCTCATACAGGTGACCACCTATCTTGGCTATTTTCTCATGGCGCTGCCTGCCGGACTCTTCATCAACCGCTTTGGCTATCGCCGTGGCGTGGTGACGGGTCTGACACTCTTCGGCATGGGTTCGCTGGCGTTCATTCCCTGCTCCATGGCAGGCACTTTCTATGCCTACCTCGTAGCATTGTTTGTGATCGGCTGTGGCTTGGTGTTTTTGGAGACATCTGCCAACCCCTACGTTACAGAGCTTGGACCTAAGCAGACTGCCACTTCGCGTCTGAACTTCTCGCAGTCGTTCAATGGCGTGGGCTCGATGTTTGCCACACTCGTGGTGGGCTCGTTTCTGTTTCAAGGCGCCAGCGATGGCGACCAGGGCGGCAATGCTGTAGTGCCCTACACCATCATGGGCATTGTGGTGATGCTCATTGCTGTGGTGTTTGCCAATGTGAACCTGCCTGAGATAGCACACGATGACGATGCCGACACCACCGAGGGCTCGCACAACATACGCCGACTATTCAGCAACAGCAAGTTTGTGATCGGCTTGGTGGCACTGCTCGCCTATGAGGTGGCAGAGATAAGCATCAACTCCTACTTCATCAACTATGTCACGGGCGAGGGATGGATGGCGTCTGCCACTGCATCGACAGTGCTCACCGTGGCACTCGGACTCTTCATGCTGTCGCGCTTTGTGGGTGCTGCCGTGATGAGCAATGTGGCTGCCGAGAAGTATCTGCTCTTCTGCGCCATAGGCACCGTGGTGTGCAATGCGCTGGTGCTGATGGGCTTGGGCAAGGACATATCGGTGGCAGCACTGCTGTGCAACTATGCTTTCGAGGCTATAATGTTCCCTACCATCTTCGCCATTACACTACGCGGACTTGGTGGACTCACCAAGAGTGCATCGTCGATACTCATGATGACACCGGTGGGTGGCTGCGGATTCCTGCTCATGGGATTGGTGGCCGACCAGACGGGCAACTTCACCGTGCCGTTCTTCATTCCACTCATTGGCTTCTTCATTGTGCTGCTCTATGCCGCCAAGCATGTGCGCATGGCACGCTAACACACGGGGATAGCAAAAAGAGGCATCGGCATCAAAAAAAATCATAAACACTTGTGTATTAACAGAAAAAGCCGTAACTTTGCATCCGCTTTTCGGCGTAACCGATGACGGGAAGAAGAGTAGCCCAGTTATGTTGCGCGAGAACGATAAACAAATTTAATTATCAAATTTACAATGGATTTAATTAAAGTTGCTGAAGAAGCATTTGCAACCGGCAAGAAGTTCCCTGAGTTCCGTTCAGGTGACA
>CAKQAD010000058.1 GCA_934215545.1 uncultured Prevotella sp. | reverse complement strand
AAACCTAATAACTAAAAACCTAAATCTATTACTACTAACCTAAACAATCTATTAACCTTTTGATGATGCAAAGTTACGATTTGTTTGTTGTGCACGCAAACAATATGTGTATTTTTTATGATTTACCCTAAAATTCTTGACATAGAATAAGTGAAAACCGGTTTTTTATGGCTAACTTTGTGATAAATTAGTGCGCAATAAAGAATGTAAAGCTTGTTTCAGCTCTCTTTTATTGCACCATAAACAAATAATAGCATGAAAAGAATAGGAATAATCAGCGACACCCATTCGTATTGGGACGACCGCTACCTGGATTACTTTGAGTCGTGCGATGAGATATGGCATTGTGGCGACATCTGCTCCACCGAACTTGCCGACAGGCTTGCAGAGTTTCGCACGTTACGGGCTGTATGTGGCAATTGCGATGGAGGCGACTTGCGCCTGATGTTTCCTGAGGTGCTCAGATTCAGATGCGAAGAGGTGGATGTGCTTATGAAGCACATTGGTGGATATCCCGGAAAATACGATCCAAGCATATATGCGCAGATAATGAAACGTCCGCCAAAGCTGTTTATAAGCGGACATTCGCATATATTAAAGATAAAATACGACCCACAGTTGCAGCTGCTACATATCAATCCCGGGGCTGCCGGACTGCAGGGGTGGCATCGTGAGCGCACAATAGTGCGCCTTACCATAGACGGTGCGCAGATGAAAGATTGCGAGGTGATAACCCTTGCCGACCCACGCAAGCAATAGCGCCTATTTCTCGAAGTGCTGATAATCCTTCAGTGAGCGATAGTCGCCACCCCATCTGAAGCCGTGCTGTTTGAACAGTCGGCACGCCAAGTCGGTGTGGTCGATCTTGTGTTTGAACTGTTGTGAGCGGTCTGCGTAGGGCTTGCCTTCCTTCGGACTCACCTTCAGATGCCCGTTGGCGCTACGTTTTACATATGGATTGTAGAGAGGGTTCAGGTCTACTGCCATGCCGCGACTATGATTCGATAGGCGCTTCGATCCGGCAACAACGCGAAAACAGAAGCACGAGGTGTTGTTGGCAGCCATCGAAAGTTGGTCGTTGGCATTGAAATCGTCTATCAGTTGCATGCGTTCAATGGCATATCTGGCATCAAACAACTGCTTGAAAATGCTTATAAGGTCGGCAGCAATCGCTTTGTTGCACACCATCTCGCCCATTAGTATGCGTCCGTTGGCAGTGTAGTGGAGCAGTTGCAGATAGCGAAGTTCAGAGCGTGCTATGGTGCATTGGGCGCTGAAAGAACGTCCGTTCATGCGCTTGAATATGGCATCGCTGATGGGGTGGGCTGTGAAGCAGCGGTCTATGCCGTAGTTCTTCACCTCGGCAAGGCTCACGCTCTTGCCTGCCTGCCACCTGTCGAATGCAGACGAGGTGGATGCAGGGTAGGGGCTTGCAGCATCAAGTAAGTGTTCTGCTTCGTCCGACACTGTCTCGGTGTTGTTGGGTTGGTTTTCTGTGCTACCTGAACACACTGCAATGCTTGTTTGGTTGGCAGAAAAAGCCATTGTCATTGTGCATAGCAAGGTGACGAAGCGTCTTATTGTCATTGATGTGATTTTTCGTAAGTATATATAAACGAAAAACCGCCGACCCGAAGGTCAGCGGTTAATCTCTCATTTTTTCTGTTCGAGCTAACGAATTACTGAGCAACAGAATCAGTAGCAACTACAGAATCAGCAGCTACAGTGTCAACTGCTACAGTGTCGCTGTCAGCGTTTGCTGCAGGAGCAGCTGTTTTG
>CAKQAD010000057.1 GCA_934215545.1 uncultured Prevotella sp. | reverse complement strand
ACCATCAAGAGCTACAAGACGCGCGTGCTTAACGCTGCTCTCTACGATAAGGACGAGTTCTATCGCCGACTTATGGCTTGATACTTTTTCTATAAATATGTTTTACAGAAGACCCCTTCATCGTCTTTCGCTTCCCGTTTTGGAGTGAAAATACGATGAAGGGGTCTTTTTGTCATATATTTTTTCTTTCTTGTTACCTGATTGTGGTTTGTTGTTTCCGTAAACAGGTGTGTTTCCACAACGAAAAAAGTATATTTTCAGGTATGTACCGATATGGGTAAAGCGCTGATAATCAGCTATTGCTTGCGCCGCAGAAGGGGTATATACCGTATATTTTTTGCAAGCGGAAGAATAGTAGGCTAATTTTGCCAGTGCAATTCGGATGAAGCGCAGCCTGCAAGGGCAATTTGCGAGTGTAAGAGGACACATCCTGCAAGTGCAACGAACACATTTCAACAGTACAGACGCTCTACCCGAAGGCATAAAACCTAAACATGTGAAAATTAAATCGTATTATTTAAAAACTTAAATTCTTATGAAACACAAGAAATTATTGCTTCCGTCAATTTTGGTAGCAGCTTCGCTTGCCACCACATTGCCAGCACATGCCGACACCCTCTTGAAGGCGTATGCTGCTGTTAAGGACAGCACCAAGACCGAAGGTAACGACCACGGCGTGATGTTAAATGCCAAAGATGCCACAGAGCCGCGTCAGGTAGAGATAGGTCTGCCTATGAGCTATACGGCAGTATCGGTTGACGGTGTGCCTGCAGTGTACTATTATTGGCCTAACACTACCAATAACCACTGGCGTGGAGAGCAGCTGCTCGCAGGACAGGGTCTGCAAAACATCTCCACTACTGCCATAAAGTTTGGTGAGATAGGCTATGGCGTGAACTCATATATGGAGCGCGGTGGCGAGAAATTCAAGGGAAAGGTGAAATATCAGACCAACACCTTCGGCGCACAGAACTTCGACATGAATCTTTCGGGCAAGCTTGCCAAGAAGACCTATTTCACTCTCAGCACCTATCAGAACTTCGACCCAGGAAGCATGAACCTCAAGTTCACCAACTATATAGACCGAGCACAGTTCTATACCGCAGGACTAACACGACTGTTTAACGACGACCGCGGACGCTTCAGCGTGTTCTACAAATACAATGTCACTCATCCGCTTACGGCACTTGCCAATTATGCACCGTTCACCTACGACGGCGACGGTAAGGTTTCGGAATTGAAGGGCTTCCGCATGGGGCGCGACTCTTATCTCCCCGTCGACGGCATGATGCAGTATCGTGACGTGAAGACCGGCAAGCTGGTGACCAACAACCTGTACGACATCATCAAGACTCGCACACACGAGGCTACCGCGCTACTCGACTACGACTTCGGCAACGACCTCGCGCTTGCTGTAAAGGCTAAGTTCTCGCACTCGAAGGGTCACAGCGGCGACCAACTCACAATGGGATTCTATGAAGATGCCGATGCTACATACGCCGATAACGGCGAAGCTTTCCATGGCACTATACAGCGCCGACTCTCACAGATTAACGCATTCTGCGTGAAAGACGCTATGTTTATTGCAGAACTGCAGAAGAAGACGGCAAACCACAACTGGGCATTCGGCATAAACGAGTTGTACAGCAACATCGATTACGCCCGCAGCACAACGCAGTATTATCATGAAGTGGCCCCCAATCCACGCAAATTGGTGTACAACGGCAAGGAGTATGCAAACCTTAATGGCTCATCTGAGTATGACAAGGGTTTTGAAAACAAACTCGCTGCCTATGTCAACGACACATGGCGCGTATCGCGCAATTTCAGAATGGGCTACGGCGCACGTCTCGAACTGTTTAACATCGGTGTAGACTATATCGGCGACGCCCGCTTCTCTGATTTCCATATCGGCGCAAACTACAGCGATGCCGATGGCAACAGCAAGACTGTGGGCACAACACACCACACCAACACTGGTCTTAACTATGCCGTGTCTGTATCGCCGACATACAACATTACAAGAAACTTCGGACTGACTGGCGAAATCAACTTCCTTCAGCAGTACCGCCATCTCGAGGCTTATTCTGGCAAGACTCTGCCTTACTACAACCACCGTCCGTTCATTCT
>CAKQAD010000056.1 GCA_934215545.1 uncultured Prevotella sp. | reverse complement strand
TATACAAGGCATAATGCTTTGGACAATGTCCTGAAAGATGAAAGATATGCAATTCCACAGGCTTTTGTATTCTGTAACGAGAATATTACCTGCAGGGATAAGATCACATATCTGCCGATTTACATGCTTGGATTTTTGGAGAAAGAAAAAATAGAAGAATATATTTATTCGATTGATCTGAGTGCACTTCAATAGAATAGTAAAACAACAAAAGCCTGAGGCTTCTTTTTGGAAGCGTCAGGCTTTTTATAGTACTGCAATTATTAAATGCAATTCATATATGAGATAATAAAAGAAATTCTATATTTGCAATGTATAGATTGCAAATATAAAAAAACGGTGATACTATGAAAATATAAAATATGTGGCAGGGGGATCAAAAGATGAGAGCGGATTTAGAGCAAATTTTGAACAGTGAACTTCCTTTAGCATTAGAATATGACGAAACTTATGACAAGGTAGATATCAGTGAATTGGAAGAACCGTGCAGACAGGGAATACCAACGGCGATTTATGAACTTGCAGCACGATTCCATGTTGGAGTAGACGGGGCTGAAAAAAATCCTTTAAAAGCATTTAAGCTGTATCAGGAAGTATTGAAATACCAGAGAAATGCGTGTGCATTGAGATGCATGGGTGAAATTTGTGAAGAAGGTGGATTAGGAGAAGAAAAGCAAAGTGATTGCATTGAGTACTATGAGGCGGCCAGTAAGCTGGGAAGTGGGCATGGCTCAACATGCCTTGGAGTCTTATATGCTAACGGAGAATATGTTGTAAAAGATATAGAAAAAGCAAAGGAATATTTTCTACTTGCCATACAGCAGGGATATACCTATGCGTATTTTGATCTGGGAATTTGTTATTCAGATTTGGGACAATATGATAAAGCAAAAATGTGTTATGAAAAAGTAGCAAAAGAAGAACCGAATGCATATATCACGCTGGGAAATATGTATGAGGAAGGATTGGGAGTACCAATAGATGGGCAAAAGGCACTTGCAATGTATCGTCTGGCGTACAAAAATGGACTACAGGGAAAAGGAACCTGCAGACAGGGACAATTATATTATTATGGAAAATTGGTAGAGGAAGATGACAAAAAAGCATTTAAACTCTTTCAGGAAGCATTAAAATTTGGAGACAGTAGTGCAAATTATTATATAGGAACACTTTATTGCATAGGAATCAAAGGTTATCTTGAACCGGATATGGATCAGGCATTGAAATATTTATCAGAAGTTCCGGAGAATTATGCTGTAATGGCAGAAGTTGCGAAGGGAAAGTTGTTCTTTTATGCAGGAAGAATAAAAGAAGCGCAGGAAGTATTAGAAAAAGCAGCTGCAGAAGGATCTGAAGATGCACAGGAATTTTTGAAGGAAAAGATCCAAAAAGAAAGTAAGAAAAATACTTCAGTGGATTTAAGGCAACTTTCTGCACAGGAATTACAGATACTATATGAACAGGGAAACATTGATGCTACTTTCTTTTTGGGGATATGTTATAAGATAGGAAAAAACGGTGTGCAGCAGGATGCAGCAAAGGCAATTAGTCTGTTTGAAGAAGTAATACAGAGCAAGGGCGGAAGAGAAAACTTTGGATATACGGAAATTGCAGAAATTTATAAGTATGGATATGGTGTTCCGGTAGATTATAGTAAGGCTTTTAAATATGCAAATATTGCTGCAGAGGGCGGAAACATTACAGCTAAGTTAATTTTGGCAGACATGTATAAAAATGGAGAGGGAATGCCTAGGAACCTTGAAAAAGCATTTCTGTTATTTAAAGAAGCAGCGGATAACAGCAATAATATAATTGCTTCTCGGGAAGTGGCAGAAGCTCTTTTTATGGAAAGGGGTGTAGCACAAGATGTACCGGAAGGCTGTCGTTATCTCTTAAAATGCTATAAGTTAAGCCCAGATGATAGTTGGGCTAATTATATGATGGGACAATTTTATCAATTTGGTGTTCAAAAGAATGGAGAAGAGATAATTCCTGTGGATACGGATGCAGCCGTAAAATGTTTTCTGAAGGTTGGAGATGGAAATTGCCTGAACAAATTAGGTGAAATGTATGAAAATGGTGAAAGTGTTCCTGCCAATATGAATGAGGCAATAAAATATTATGAAATGGCACAACAAAAGGGAAATTTGGATGCTGCTTATAAAGTGGCAATTTTCAACCTTTTACCTGATATGCAAAATGAAAACTGGTATAGTCCGCAAAAAGGGGTTCAAGCAGCTAAAATATTCCTGGATCAAAGTAGTAATAGTACTTTGAAGGAGCTGATTATTTATGCAGTAGAAGAGTATTTAAAAAGGATTACACAAATAAGTGGTTATCAACAAAACATACTGCA
>CAKQAD010000055.1 GCA_934215545.1 uncultured Prevotella sp. | reverse complement strand
ACTGGCAAGCGTATCTCTATCCGCGACACACGTGGTATCATCGACGCTATCTTGAGCGGCGACATCGACAAGGCTCCTACAAAGCAGATTCCTATGTTCGACTTCAAGGTGCCAACAGAACTTCCTGGTGTTGCTACAGAGATTCTCGACCCACGCGACACTTACGCTGACGCTGCTCAGTGGGAGGAGAAGGCTAAGGACCTCGCTGCACGTTTCATCAAGAACTTCGCTAAGTACACCACCAACGAGGCTGGTAAGGCTCTCGTTGCTGCAGGCCCACAGCTCTAATCGACACTACACCGTAAGGTTTAGACAATAATAAAAAGGCTTCCTACCAATGGTTAGGAAGCCTTTTTTTATGCTTATCGGCGAAGTGGATTGACAAATCTAAATCAGTCATCAGATTTGGAATTAGCAAGTCATGAAATCTCTATCCCGATTTTTTCTGTCCCGATTTAGAATTTTTTTAGCGCAGACCCACTTATCAACCTTATTCCTCAGCCCCTACACCCTCATTCTGATGCATAGCGTTTTGGTGTCGAGTTCGGCGTGGTTGGTGCCGATATATTCTGTTATGTGTCCATCGGCGGCAAGCTGTTGTGGCGAGCCAGCTATGATGCCCTTGCTGGAGAGCATCCACAGGCAGTCGGCAGTTTGCAGTGCAGTGGCAATGTCGTGAGTAGAGAGCACTATCGTCTTGCCCTCGTGGTGTGCCAGCTGGCGCAGCATAAGCATAAGGTCGGCAGTGGCACCGAAGTCGAGAAATGCCGTTGGCTCGTCGAGCAATATCACCGGTGTGGCTTGCGCCAATGCCTTCGCCACCATCACCTTTTGGCATTCACCATCGCTAAGGCTTGCCACGCGGCGTTGGCGTAGGGCGTCAATGCCCACTGCAGCAATGGCATCGTCCACCATGTGGCGGTCGGCATCGGTAAGATTGCCCCAAAAACCAGTGTATGGCGCCCTTCCTAATGCCACTGTCTGCTCCACGGTGATACTCTGAGCTGTAGGGCGTGCGGTGAGCACTATGCTCACCATCTGTGCCATCTGTGGCGCTGTCAGCGTCATGGTGTTTGCTGTGCCCACCATAATGTGCCCCGCCAACGGCTGTTGTAATCCAGCGATGGTGCGGAGTAGGGTAGACTTGCCCGTGCCGTTGCTGCCTATGAGGCATGTCAGCGAGCCCGGCGATGCCTGTGCGCAGATGTCGGCAGCCACCATGTGGCAGCCATGTCGGCGGCTGTGGTAACCAATGCTTAGATGGTCGAGAGTGAGTGTGTTGTCGCTCATAGTAATATAATCGTTTGCATTGTCTGTGACATTGCCAGTCATTGCTGGTAGCCATAGACAATGCAAAAATAAATAATAATGCCGACATTGCGAAACAATCATCATCGTTTTCTCCTCTTTCGCTTACAGTTACATTATCACTTGCAAGGTGTCTGCTGTGGTGAGCGAGTGTTCTAAAACACCAGTGTTAGCACTCATCTATAAGCACCCCAAGACGATATTTGCATCGTTATAAGTCTCTGAAAGTGCCCGAAGAATTCAGAAACATATAGGTGGCTCGTAATTTTTCAAGTATGAGTGTGCAGAGGTTAACGCCTTGTTGTACAGAGTGTTGAAGATATGTAAGGTGGCAGCGTGCAAAAAAATGACAATCATAAACCTAAAAAAGGAGCCCAGTTTTATGTGTAAAGAAGCCCAATTTTACATACAACGAAGCCTATTTTAGTTTGCAAAATAGGCTCCGTTGTGTGTAATATAATGCCTTTTGTTGTGTTGAAACGGCAAATTCTGTCTTTTATCGCGCTCTATGCAGCATTAAAAATGCGTCAGAGAGTTTTTCAGGTTTCTATTTTGCGATTTCCATTTGTAACAATTTGGCTAAATGCAAAATATATTTGTACGCCTGAAACCATTGAAATTTAGAACACTCTCTACCATTGGTGTCGTGCTTTACTGCCTTTCACCTTGGCGATATGCAACATCTGGTATGATATTAAAATTATAGATGGCGTGCCGACAATCAGCATCATACAGCGAAAGACAAAGCGTCCTGCCTCTGTCAAGGAACTTATTGACTGTGGCATCAACCTCTATATACAAAAGGAACAACTTATATTATTGGACGAAGAAGGACATCCATCCCTCTTTGCTCCTATAATGATAGCCACACTTTCGACATGTGCGCAATTGGAACGTGACAATATCTCATTCCGATTGCAGTATAGAGAATGGAGGAAAACTCGGACGCAAGGTAGGCTCTGTAAAAACGGAAGAACAGATGAAAGCCGAATATAGGGAAGTAATAAGCCTACTCCGTAAAGGCTATTCCGTAAGGGATGTGGCGAAGTTGAGTGGTAAAGGGGTAAGTACCATA
The DNA here is from genome assembly GCA_934215545.1 of uncultured Prevotella sp. Taxonomy (GTDB): domain Bacteria; phylum Bacteroidota; class Bacteroidia; order Bacteroidales; family Bacteroidaceae; genus Prevotella. Next base: position 381 of record CAKQAD010000055.1, on the reverse strand, counting down.
CAACGAGTGAAGCGATTAATAAAAGTACAATCACAGCAATAATACTATTGACTTTACGTTCTTTTCAAAGAAAGGGTTTGTGCAATAGTGGCTTAAAGGCTAAAAGCACTACCTTTGCAAATAATAATAAGTAACAACACGTTTAAGGTCACAATTTGTGATTTTGAAAAAAATAGAAATATGGCAAACAACATAGATAAAAAAGAACCAGTCACAAATTGTGAGCAGTCCAAAATGGATGTTACAAAATGTGATATCAATAAGGTTGTGAATAATATAGAGCCTTTAATAAAAGTTATTAGAGGACAACAAGTTATGCTTGATAAAGATTTAGCAATGCTATATGGGGTAGAAGCTAAAGTTCTCAATCAGGCTGTTAAA
>CAKQAD010000054.1 GCA_934215545.1 uncultured Prevotella sp. | reverse complement strand
GAGCGGCAAACGGGACTTGAACCCGCGACCCCAACCTTGGCAAGGTTGTGCTCTACCAACTGAGCTATTGCCGCATAATCAACGGGTGCAAAGGTAATGAAAATATTTAAATCATGAAAGCAAAAATGGTATTTTTGCCATTTTTGCTTTCATTTTTTTGTTTCGTAAGGTGTGTAAAGTGTACGATGCCTCTCTGCCTAATGGCATTGTTTGTGGGTCATGATGTTGAGCACCATCTCGTCGATGCTTGCCATTGCATCTGCTCCGATGCTTGTAAGGTTGCGTATGGAGCGGTCGACATCGTCGTCGATGATGCCTTCTACGGAGCTCACACAGCGTCCTTCCATCGACAGCAGTGCCGACAGCAGTGCTGTGCTCACGCCCGACGATATCTTCAGTGCGCAACTGGGTTTTGCTCCGTCGCATATCATGCCGGTGATGTTGGCTATCATGTTCTTCACCGCCCAGCACACATGTTGATAGTCGCCACCCATAAGATAGGTGATGCCACAACTTGAGCCTATGCTTGCCACTACGCATCCGCAGAGTGCACTGAGTTTGCCGAGGTTTTGCTTTATGTATATGGCGGTGAGATGGCTTAATATAAGTGCTCTGATGAGCTCTTCTTCGGTATTTTCGTTTTCCTCGGCATACACTGCCACTGGGTTGGTGGCGCAGATGCCTTGGTTGCCTGAGCCGGAATTGCTCATTACGGGTATCATGGCGCCGCCCATTCGTGCATCGCATGCCGATGCTGTTTTGGATATGATGTGCGAGAATATTGAGTTGCCGAAGATGCCATGACTGAGTGGGCGGTCGATGGTTTTGCCGAGACAGTGGCCGTAGTTGTGCTTCTTCGACTCCTCGGCAATGCGAAAGTTATAGTCGCGCGTTTGCAGTATGAAGGCTATCTCGTCGACAGGGGTGGTGGTGGCAAACTCGTGCACCATGCTCATATTGAGCTTTATGTCGGTGTTGTCGGCATCGGCGGCTTGCTGGCATCGGCGGTCGAGCAGCACCTTGTCGTCCACTTGCTCATACACAAAATGGGTGTGGGCGGTGGCTATCACGGCGGTGGCGGTGTGGCCCTGTGCCTCGCACACGGCTTCGGAGTAGAGCTTGTCGGTGATACCATACTTCAGTTGTATGTTAACACGCCCTTCGGCAATGTAGCGCTTGCCCTGCTCGAGGGTTTCGGGGGTGAGGTCTTTGAGCACTTCGAGCTCGTAGGCAGAGCGTCCGATGATGGCCCCCAGTGCCACGGCTATTGGCAGACCTATCATTCCGGTGCCTGGTATGCCTACGCCCATGGCGTTCTTCAGAATGTTTGCCGAGAGGCTGACGATGATTTTCTCGGGCAGACAGCCGAGGAGCTCGGTGGCACGTGCCACGCTGAGCGCCACACAGGCGGGTTCGGTGCAGCCTACGGCAGGCACCACTTCGCGGTGTATGAGGCTGATGATTTGTTGTCGGGTGTTGTTGTCGAGCATTGCTATGGGGTGTTAGTGTTTGGAGTTATAGACGTTGAGTCCGCTTTGCATGAACTCCACGTATTTGTTTATGTCATCATCGTAAGAGCGGCTTCCGGCAAGTGGCATGCCTTCGTTGTCGAGGAGTATGTACATTGGCTGGGTGTTAGAGCCAAACTTATGGCGCTGCAGATAGCTCCACTTGTCGCCTATGGTGCGCAGCGTGCGGTGTGAGCCGTCGGTGTCGGTCACTTCCATGTGTTGTGGCAGTGGGGTCTTGTCGTCGACATATAGCGATATGAGCACATACTTGTTGTTTATCATGTCTGCCACGGTGGCATCGGTCCACACGGCGGCTTCCATCTTTCGGCAGTTCACGCAGCCGTGTCCGGTGAAGTCGAGCATCACTGGCTTGCCCTCAAGGCGTGCTGCTGCCATACCTGCCTCATAGTCGGAGAAGCGGGCATGCACATCGTTCTTATAGAGGTTGAAGTCTTGTGTGCTCATAGGTGGTGCGAAGGCGCTGACTGCCTTTAGAGGGGCGCCCCATAAGCCGGGCACCATATACACTGCAAATGCCAGCGATGCCAGTGCCAGGAAGAATTGTGGCACGTTGGTGCGGCGGCCTTCGTCGTCGTGAGGGAAGTTGAAGGTGCCAAGCAGATACATGCCGAGCAGGGCGAAGATGGCTATCCAGAGTGCCAGGAATGTTTCGCGGTCGAGCAGATGCCAGCCATAGGCAAGGTCGGCAACGCTAAGGAACTTCAGCGCAAAGGCGAGCTCTATGAAGCCGAGCGTAACCTTGAGCACGTTCATCCAGCCGCCCGACTTTGGTGCCGACTTCAATAGTGTGGGGAACATGGCGAAGAGGGCAAAGGGCACTGCCAAGGCAATGGCAAAGCCGAGCATGCCCACGGTGGGTGCCACGATGCTGCCTTCTGATGCTACTGCCACAAGCAGGAAGCCGATGATGGGGCCCGTGCACGAGAAGCTCACAAGCGAGAGGGTGAATGCCATGAGGAAGATGGAGAGGAAACCGGTGGTCGACTCCGACTTCTGGTCGATTTTGTTGCTCCACGACGACGGCAGCGTTATCTCAAAGGCGCCGAAGAATGAGGCGGCAAACACCACAAGCAGCAGACAGAAGAAGATATTGAACACGGCATTGGTGCTGAGGGCATTGAGAGCGCTGGCTCCGAAGAGCAGCGACACTATCAGTCCGAGTGCCACATATATCACTACTATAGAGATGCCATAGGTCACTGCCTCGCGAATGGCCTTGCGACGGTCTTTGTTGCGCTTAAGGAAGAAGCTCACGGTCATTGGTATGATAGGCCACACGCAGGGTGTGAAGAGGGCAAGGAAACCGCCCACCATACCGGCAAGGAATATGTAGAGCAGCGAATTGCTCACAGGGGTGTCGTATTGTTCGAGCTGACGGATGACGGGGGTCCATAGCTTGGCAGCGTCGGCATCGGTGAGCTGTGGGGCTACGGCAGCAGTGCTGTCGGCAGTGGCATTAACGCTGTCGGCAGTGGGCTGTGTTCCTGCGGTTGTGGCATCGGGAACGGCAGCAACAAGGGCTGCGTCGGCATCCTTGGCTGCAGTAGCATCCTTGGCAATATCGACGGGCGACTTGCCTGAAAAATGGGCGTTTACCTGTGTGGGGGGCATGCACATCTCGTCGTTGCAGGCGCCATATTCAAGATATGCCTTGATGGTGTAGGTGGGCTTGGTAAACTTCACCTTCTGCACAAACTGCACGCTGTTCTCGAAATAGCGCAGCTGCATGCCAAAAATATTGTCCATCTTAGATATCTCGTGGCCGCGCGGTGTGAGCTTGCCAACAAGCTCTATGCCGTCCTTACTGTCGACATTAAACGATGCCTCTACAGGTCCGTCGCCGCCAAGATTGGTGGAATAGACGTGCCAACCCTTGGCAATATGACCACTGAACACTATCTCTGCCTCAACGGTCTTGCCGGTTTTCAACTGCGATGTAAACTTTACGGGGTCTGCCATTTGGGCATTGCAAAATATTGCAATCATGAACAATATGGCAACAGACATTACTCTTCTCATAATATATGTGTAATGTATAGAATGAATGAAATGCTTTTATAAAAACCAAAAAACTGGAGTACTCCCACCGGGAATCGAACCCGGATCAAAGGTTTAGGAAACCTCCGTTCTATCCATTGAACTATAGGAGCAGCC
>CAKQAD010000053.1 GCA_934215545.1 uncultured Prevotella sp. | reverse complement strand
CTGCAGCAGGCATTGACATAAGCGATGAGTCGAAACGGTCGAGCATTCCACCATGTCCAGGCAGAATATTACCAGAATCCTTTATGCCGATGGTGCGCTTGAAGAGCGATTCAACCAGGTCGCCCCATGTTCCGAAGAACACTACAACAAGACCCAGTCCCATCCACTGTGGCACCGACATTACGAGTGCAGGATTTACTTGGTGCATAGCAGAATTTTCGTACATACCTACGCCTGCAGCCACAAGCAGAACAAGGAGTCCGCCACCTATACTGCCTTCCCAACTCTTGCCTGGCGACACTCTTGGAAACAGCTTGTGCTTTCCCAACAGCGAACCGCTAAGATAGGCACCAGTGTCGTTTGTCCAAAGGAAGATAAACACACTTAGTGGCAACAGATAGTTATACATCACCACATCGCCAATACTGCGGAAGGCAAGCACGTTGATCATTGATATAGGAAGTGCGATATACATCTGCGAAAGCATGGTGTATGCCCAGTTGTTAATGGGGTTTGGTGCCTTGGTGTAAAGCTCAGAGATAAACATATACACTACTGTGAGCAGATAAGGAATGAACACTGCCGATGGCACTATGCCGGCACAAAATCCTGCCATACTGAGAAACAGATATACACCTGCCACAGTGGCAAGAAATCTATTGGTCTGCACACCATCGATGTCATTTACGATGCCAGTAAACTCCCATATGGTGAGTCCAGTAACCAGCGCAAAGAGGAACATCATTGCCTCAGGGCGCATAAAACAAGTCACCACGGCTGTCACAAAGATAACACCAGTGATGGTGCGTGTTATGAGGTTTTTCATTTTATCGCTCATAATATAATGCTGTTGAATGAAGTTGTATATGTGTATTTTTGATATTATTCCTGCTCACCGCCAGCTTGCTTTTCGTCATCAACGTTCTGCGCATTTACATTCTGCGATGGCTCATCAGCCTTCTGAGTATGCTCCTTTGTTGCTTGAGTTTGCTCATTGGCGGCCTGTGCCTGCTCGTGTTCGCGCTGTGCAGCCTTCACCTCTTCGGGCATATCCTCAAGGCGTGGCGTATTGTCTTCTATGATTTCCTCAGAACGACTCACCCAAGGGCGTTTGCCGAATATATTTTCAACATCCTCAGCAAATATCACTTCGTTCTTCAGAAGTAGCTCTGCCAACTTGTTGTGTCCCTCGCTATGCTCTTTGAGGATGTCCTTGGCACGGGCATATTGATCGTTAATCATCTTAAGCACCTCATCGTCCATAATCTTTGCTGTAGTCTCTGAATATGGGCGCTGGAACTGATACTCCTGATTATTATAAAAGCAGATGTTTGGCAAGCGGTCGCTCATACCAGCATAGGCAATCATGCCGTAAGCCGATTTTGTGGCACGCTCCAAGTCGTTCATCGCTCCAGTGGAGATATGTCCGGTGAATAGTTCTTCGGCTGCACGTCCGCCGAGGAGCGAGCACATCTCGTCGAGCATCTGCTCTTTGGTAGTGATCTGTCGTTCTTCGGGTAGATACCACGCGGCACCGAGAGCTCTGCCACGCGGCACGATGCTCACCTTGACAAGCGGATTGGCATGCTCGCAGAACCATGACACAGTGGCATGACCTGCCTCATGAAGTGCTATGGTGCGTTTCTCCTCTGCAGTCATCACCTTAGTCTTCTTCTCAAGACCGCCGATTATTCTATCAACAGCATCAAGGAAGTCTTGCTTGCCCACTGCCTTGCTATTATGGCGTGCAGCAATAAGCGCTGCCTCATTGCACACATTGGCTATGTCGGCACCAGAGAAACCTGGCGTCTGACGTGATAGGAAGTCGATATCTACAGTTTCGTCTATCTTCACCTTGCGCAGATGCACTTGGAATATTTCCTTACGTTCTGTAAGGTCGGGCAGATCCACGTTTATCTGACGGTCGAAACGACCTGCACGCAACAGGGCCTTATCGAGCATATCGGCACGATTGGTAGCTGCGAGAATTATCACGCCGCTATTGGTTCCAAAACCATCCATCTCTGTAAGCAGTGCATTGAGTGTGTTCTCGCGCTCATCGTTGCCACCCATCGAAGGGTTCTTGCTTCGTGCACGTCCCACGGCATCAATCTCATCGATGAAGATTATGCATGGCGACTTCTCTTTGGCTTGACGGAAGAGGTCGCGCACACGGCTTGCACCAACGCCCACAAACATCTCCACGAAGTCGCTACCACTCATTGAGAAGAATGGCACGCCAGCTTCGCCCGCCACTGCCTTTGCCAACAGTGTCTTACCGGTTCCCGGAGGGCCCACAAGGAGTGCTCCCTTAGGAATTTTACCACCGAGTTCGGTATATTTCTGCGGTTCCTTAAGGAACTCCACTATCTCCTGCACTTCTTGCTTGGCGCCCGCCTGTCCGGCAACATCCTTAAAGGTGATGCCGAGCTCCACGCCCTTTTCGTACATCTTTGCTTTCGATTTGCCCACACTGAACACGCCACCACCAGTGCCGCCACCACTCATTTTTCTGATTATGAAAAACCAAAGTCCGACAAACAATAGTATTGGTCCGAAGTTATAAAGCAGAGATGTGAGTATTGAGCTGTTGTTCACCTCGTAGCTATAGTCGGTGATGCGTCCTTGCTTCTGTGCAGCCGAGAGATATGACTCCAAGCTGTCGAGACCACCATACTTCACACTCACATAAGGAGCATTCCCCACCTGCTGTGCTGTTTTTCCGAATACGTCGCGAACATGTGCGGGCTTCACATACATGCGCAGCTCGCTCTTGTCTTTGTCTACCACCACATTCTTGGCGTAGCCCTTTTGCACATACGTCTGGAATTTAGAGAACGTCGCCTCTTGTGTAGCCGATGGTTCGCCGAACATCATCTTGCCCCCATCTGTAAAGAACAGCAGTGCAAGGGTGATGATTATCAGCGTATAGAGCCAGTTCATATTGAACTTAGGCATCTTCGGCTGCTCGTCGCCCAAAGGATTTTTCTTGTTATCCATATTTATTCTTAGTCGAGATTTGGAATGTTTGTTACTGTGGCATCTTCCCACAGATTTTCAAGGTTATAGAAATCGCGTGCCTCAGGTATGAATATATGTACCATTACATCGCCAAAATCCATTGCCACCCAATAAGCCTGTGGCAACCCCACAATGCGTGTTGGTTTTTCGCCAGCATCGATGCGTGCTGTCTCTGCCACGCTGTCGGCAATAGCTTCCACCTGCGATGGCGAATTGCCCTGACATATCACGAAGTAATTGGCTATTGCGCCGTCGATAGTAGTGAGGTCGGCAACAGTTATGTCTAATCCTTTTTTCTCTTGAATACCTTTTACGATGGCATTTACCAACTTGTCTTTAATTTCCATTCAGTTTTTATTGATTTGCTTTATTGAATATTTTTACACCTTATTATATAGCTGCCTTATACTTTCTCAAAGTCTACAGACCGCATATTGGCAATTACAAAGTTACGGCGAATTATCCGAAAAACGACTATAAAAGGTCTAAAAAGGGTGTTTTATTAGATTTTTTTTGAAAAAAATCGCAAAAGATGTTGGAGGTTAGAAAATTATTCGTACCTTTGCAGTGCAATTCAGAGGGATTGTCAATAAAACATTGGGATATGGTGTAATGGTAACACTACAGATTCTGGTCCTGTCATTCTTGGTTCGAGTCCGAGTATCCC
>CAKQAD010000052.1 GCA_934215545.1 uncultured Prevotella sp. | reverse complement strand
ATGATCAAACAAACAAAGTATACTTTTCTGAATATCTGAGGGCTTACAAATGTTGGAAAAGCATCAAAGAAGCGTTGATTGAACATGAAATAGACTTCGAAATGCTGCCCAACACAAAAGATATATGGGTAAGAGATTTCATGCCGATTCAAAAGGATGTAAAATCTTTCATCGGATATGAGTATAATCCAGATTATCTCAAAGAAGAACAACAGTACATCACACATGATGTGCAAAATTGCTTTGAATTCACGCACAACAATCTAAAGATAATGGACGTCATCGTAGATGGCGGCAATGTGATAAAGTGTAATGACAAAGTAATCATGACAGACAAGGTCTTCGTCGAGAACAAGGAGAAAAGCCGTGAGTTCTTAAAGACTGTTCTCGAAGAAAGTTTTGGCTGTGAAGTTGTTTTCATTCCATGGGACAAGGCTGAGAAATGCGGACATTCAGATGGAATGGTACGCTATGTTGAACCAGGGCATATTGTAATAAACAATTATGCAGATATAGATGAGCAACTTCGCGAAGAATTATTGAAGGTTTTGCGTCTACACTTTTCGAAAATAAGCGAGTTACAATATGGCAAGTATGCGCGAGTGAATAGTTGGGCGCATATTAATTTTCTTCGTGTTGGCAATTTCTTGCTTGTACCGCAAATAGGTATTGCCAGTGATACCATGGCTATTGAACAATTGAAGGAGATATATCGAGACTGTGAAGTCGTGCCTTGTGAAGCAAAAGGCATTGTTGCTAAAGATGGTGCTTTCAATTGTGTATCATGGAATATAAAAGAATAGCTAAGGTATATGTCTTCAACACGCATGTTGCAACCTGCTCGAAACAAACACTAACAAAAATTAAAATCTAATGACCGATTTGGGTTTAATTGCTGAGGCGTAGCCTATCTTATAAAAATCTCTGGACAAAAAACGAACAAAGAAAAACGGGACAGGAAGGAATCGGGCTAAATACATCCGTTCAAATTCTAAAAGAGTAATAATTTTGCGTAATTTTGCATTATCTCTTTTACACAGATTACTTAAACCTATTTATTACGACAACATCATTATGACAAACACTTTTAGGAATCTGCTTTTAGCAGCCTGCCTGACCCTGACATCAGCCGTGGCATCCGCCCAGGTGTGTCTTGTCAGCAAGGGCAAGCCCCAGGCACGCATAGTGCTTGCCACCGACAACGCTACCAACCGCACTGCCGCCCAGCTGCTGCAACGCTTTGTGCGCGAAACATCGGGCGCACAGCTACCCATCGTTGCCAACGACAACCGCCGCGCCAAGAACCAAGTGGTTATTGGCGACACGACGACACTTGCCACCGCCGACGGCTATGCCATCGACTGCTCGCATGGCACACTTGCCATAAAGACGGCAGGCGGCAAGGGCGCCATATATGGCGTTGCCACCCTGCTTGAGAAATGCCTCGGCGTAGACTATCTCGCCAGCCATTACTACACGCTCACCCCATCTGCCAACATCAACATTCCGGCGATGCATGTGGCAGAGAGCCCTGCATTCCGCTTCCGCCAGACCTTCAGCTACAGCAACAACGACCCCACCTATCGCGACTGGATGCGCCTGCAGGAACACCGCGAGCTGTTTGCCGCCGACATGTGGGTGCACACCTTCGACCGTCTTCTGCCCTCGGCAGTGTATGGCAAGAGCCACCCCGAATACTACTCGTTCATCAACGGCGAGCGTCGTCCCGGCAACCACAGCCAGTGGTGCCTCACCAATCCCGACATATTCGAGATAGTGGCACACCGCATCGACTCCATCTTCAAGGCCAACCCCGGCACAAACACCATCTCAGTGAGTCAGAACGATGGCAACGACACCTACTGCCAGTGCCCCGAATGTCGTAAGGTGAACGACTACGAGGGCTCGCCCTCCGGCTGCTACATACGCTTTCTCAACCGCCTGGCAGAACGCTTCCCCGACAAGCAGTTCTCCACGCTTGCCTATCTCTTCACCATGCACCCACCAAAGCATGTCAAGCCCCTGCCCAACGTAAACATAATGCTCTGCGACATCGACTGCAAGCGCGAGGTGCCCCTCACCGACAACGAGTCGGGGCGCGACTTTGTGCGTGCCCTCGAAGGCTGGAGCAAGATATCCAACAACATCTTTGTGTGGGACTATGGCATCAACTTCGACAATGTGGTGGCGCCATTCCCCAACTTCCATATCCTTCAGAAAAACCTTCAGCTCTTCAAGCGCAACCACGCCACCATGCTCTTCGAGCAGGTTAACGGCACCCTCGGCACCGACTTCGCCGAACTGCGTGCCTACATGCTCGGCAAGCTGATGTGGAACCCCGACCTCAATGCCGACTCGCTCATGCGCACCTTCATGAAGGGCTACTATGGAGCAGCCGCGACACCCATCTACCGCTATCAGCAGATGCTCACCGGCGCACTTCTCGCCTCGGGCACCCCGCTGTGGATCTACGACTCGCCCATAACGCACAAGAACGGAATGCTCAACGCCAACCTCCGCAAGGCCTACAACGAACTGTTCGATGAGGCTGAGAAGGTAGTGGCTGCCGACTCGGCATTGCTGGCACATGTGCGCATAGCACGCCTGCCGCTGCGCTATAGCGAGCTGGAGATAGCACGCACCGAGAGTGGTGGCGACAAGGCAGCGGTGGCACGCCAGCTGGCCGACTTCCAACGCATCAGCGCCATGTATGGCGTGCCCACGCTCAACGAGCGCAACAACAATGTCGACGACTACTGCCGTCTATACCGTGAGCGCTTCCTGCCCAACGGCACTAAGAACAAGGCTGCGGGCGCAAAGGTGACATGGAACATACCACCACAACAGAAGTATCGCGCCATTGCCGACCGCGCCCTCACCGACGGACTCTATGGCGGCACCACATTTGTGGAGAGTTGGGTGGGATGGCAAGGCGAAGATGCCGACTTCGTTCTCGACATGGGCGAGCCGAAGCAGGTGAACAAGATAACCACCGACTTCCTGCACCAGCTCGGTCAGTGGATACTCCTGCCTAAGAGCGTAGCCTATTATGGCAGTGCCGACGGCAAGACATTCCGTCCTCTCGGCACCCATGAGTTTGCCGAAGACCGCGATATAAGCGTTAAGTTCGTGCCAGCCATCGTAACGCTCGCTACCCCCGTACAAGCCCGCTACATCCGTGTAGTGGTTAAGACCCTCGGCCTCTGCCCAGCATGGCATTACGGCGTAGGCTATCCTGCCTGGTTCTTCCTCGATGAGGTGGTAGTGGAGTAGATCCTTTCGAGCACAAGATGCAGACGGTACCCATCATAGAAATTCCCTCGCTCGGCAATGCAGAACGAGGGAATTTTTCTAGTATGCTAATCAATGCTATTCCTTTAGCTGTTCGAACACGGGTTCTCCGTTGCTATCAACTAAAAACCTGCCTTCAATACCAAAGAATGTCAACTCTGCGGGGTGAATGGCTTGGGCTCCCCAAGAGTTGTTCTCTTCGTCATAGATACCTCTTTCGAAATAGAAAAGGTTTTTATAGCGTTTTGGATTGAGTGAATGAATTTCCTTCTTGGGGTTTTTGCGATCATTGGGAACAGAATCCGTCACCCATATGCGTGTGATAGTGTTAGTCTCGGTGTCTACTTCTATCGCCCACAAAGTCCAAGCGTGGTTCATGTCACGAATTTGCGCAACGTAAT
>CAKQAD010000051.1 GCA_934215545.1 uncultured Prevotella sp. | reverse complement strand
ACTGAAGCAGCCAGAGACCCATTCCTGCGGTCTCTTCGAGTGGAGCGTGAAATAAGAAAGCAAAAAGCTAAGAAACTAAGAAGAAAGCCATCCCCATTCCAAGCGATTCCATCGCTTGAACCCCACCAAGAGCTGGAGACCTTCCCTCAAAAACAATGCCGAGCCATCTTTTTCAAGATGCGCCCGGCATTTTTTTCATCCTTCTAATATCATTTTTCGAAAATTATCCGTATCTTTGCATTCGGAATTTTAAAATACAAAGAAGAGTGTTAGTGAGATTATTAATTTCGACTAAATTTAGAACAATATGGGAAAATTCAACGAAGCGACAAGGGTACAAATGCCTGCCATGGTTCACTTAACCCGATTAGGTTATTCCTATTTCGGGAAGATTAGTGAAGACATGGCTGGTAAGGTGTATGACCCAGATACAAACATCTTGATTGATGTATTTAAGAAACAGTTTGAATATTTAAACCCATCATCAAAAGGTGAGTTTAACAATATCATGCGCTCCATTCGTCAAGAATTAGACAATGACGACTTAGGAAAATCTTTCTATAGACGACTTACGACTGTTTCTCCCATCAAATTAATTGATTTCGAGAATCCTCAGAACAACAAATTTCATTTTACGGCAGAATTTACTTGCAAGAATGGTCAAGATGAGTTCCGCCCTGACATCACGTTGTTTGTCAATGGATTGCCTCTTTGCTTCGTGGAGGTCAAGAAGCCAAACAATCATGGTGGTATTGTGGCTGAAAGTAAGCGAATGAACTTCGAGCGTTTTCCCAACAAGAAATATCGTAGATTTATCAACATCACCCAGTTGATGATATTCTCCAACAATATGGAATATGACACCATGGGGGGCATTGTGCCCATCCAAGGAGCTTTCTATTGCACTGCTGCAAGAGAAAACGCACCATTCAACTGCTTCCGAGAGGAGAATCCCAACAATCTCTCTATAGCACCATATAACAAAGAATATCCTTATAAGGAAATCAACAAGGAGGATGAAAAGAATATTCTGGCAGACTTTAACTGTCAAGTCATACACCATACGCCAGAATACCAAACGAATTTAGGAATCAACACGCCGACCAATCGTATCTTAACATCTATGTGTAGCCCAGAACGTTTGCTATTTCTTATTAAATATGGTATAGCTTACGTGAAAATGGAAAAAGAAGTGGATGGCAAGATTGAAAGCACTGACCAAAAGCACATCATGCGCTATCAGCAAATGTTTGCTTCACTGGCAATTCGTCAGCAAATTTCAGAAGGAGCCAGCTCTGGAGTAGTTTGGCATACGCAAGGTAGTGGTAAAACGGCATTGTCGTTTTACCTCACATACGTATTGTCTGATTATTACTCTAAGAAGAACATGGTTGCCAAGTTCTATTTCATTGTTGACAGAATAGACCTTTTGGAACAAGCTAAGCAAGAGTTTGAGGCAAGAGGGTTGGTTGTTTCCACTGCAAATACCAAGGCTGAGTTAATGGCACAATTCCGCAATAACCAAGCTCAACAAGGTACAAGTGGACATCAAGAGATTACCGTGGTCAACATTCAGCGTTTTGCAGAAGATAAAGAAAAGGTTGACTTACCTGCATACGCTACCAACTTACAGCGAATATTCATCATGGACGAGGCTCATAGAGGCTACAAGCCTGGTGGATGTTTTTTGGCGAATCTGTTTGATGCAGACCCCAACTCCATTAAAATTGCACTTACTGGCACACCTTTGCTAAAGGCAGATTGCGCTTCGAGTGTTGTCTTTCAACGATATTTTCACACCTATTATTATGATCGCTCCATTGCAGATGGATATACACTAAAGATCATACGAGAGGACATTGAGACTTCGTATAAAGAAAGACTCTCCGAAGTATATGACAAGTTGGAAACACTTGTACAGAAAAAAGACATCAAACGCTCACAAATCATCGAGCACGATAGTTACGTAGGTGAATTGGCTCGCTATATCGCTGCCGACCTTACCCAATTTCGTAAAATCCAAGGAGATGAAACTTTGGGCGGAATGGTTATCTGCGAAACCAGCGAACAAGCCAGAAAACTATACGAAGCTTTTCAAAATCTAAATGATGGAGGTGAGGCAAAGACTATACAGATAAAGTTGGATGGCAAAGAATGGATGGTTGCTAATGCTATCCCTATGACTGGATACCAAAAGCATCCGCTTCGTGTAGGTCTCATCTTGCATGATAGTGACGATAAGGAGACTCGCAAGCAGATTATCAAGGAATTCAAGAAGAACATGACCATTGATTTGCTCATTGTTTTCAACATGCTCTTGACAGGATTTGATGCACCACGCTTAAAGCGACTTTATTTTGGCAGAAAGTTGAAAGACCATAATCTTCTGCAAGCACTCACTCGTGTTAATCGTCCATATAAGGATAATAGATATGGCTATGTCATCGACTTTGCCAATATCAAGCAGAATTTTGAGGAGACCAACGAAGCTTATCTTAAAGAGTTGAATCGCTTCAACAATCCAGACGAAGTTGATGGAGACCACACTACAGATACATTCTCGGCTGTCTTGGAAAGTCCAGAGGAATTGATCCATCAAATGCAGGATGTACGTCAAACATTATTTGATTATACAACCAACAATGTGGAGGAATTCTCCTCGGAGATTTCTTCTATAGAAGACAAGCAAGTATTGCTCGATCTCAAGAAGACGCTGATTTCTGCCAAGGACTGCGCCAATATCGTTCGCACCTTTGGTGATGATAAGTTGAAAGAAGCATTTAGCAAACTGGAGATAACCAAGTTGCCAGACATGCTGAAAGAAGTGCAACACCACATAGACATCATCAACCAAAAGGAAGCATTCTCTGTATCAGATGAAACCAAGCAACTGATCAATGAAGCTATGCTAGACATTCGATTTAATTTCTCCAAAATAGGTGAGGAAGAAATGAAAATGATAGCAGGCGGACGAGAGTTGCAAGACAAATGGTCAACAGCGATACGGAAATTCACAGAAAACACCGACCCTGACGACCCTGAATACATTACCTTACGTGATGCCTTCATGCAGCGATTCAAGGAACACGGATTTGTGGTGGATAGTATCGCAAAATTCAACCAAGAGAGCAAGGAACTCGATGAAATCATAGAGCGACTAATTAAATTGCAGGAAAGCAACAATCGATTGCAGAAAAAATACAATGGCGACACCAAGTTTGCCAATGTCCACAAACGAATTCGTGAGGAGAACAAGCGCAGGTTGTCAGAACATAAGCCGTTTATCTTCAGCTATTATGACAATGACATCGTGACTATTCTCACTGATATCAAGACTGAAATAGACCAAAAAGTGTACGACAGAAACGACATTCTGAAGAAAGACGATTACTTCGAGATGACAGTATTGTCAGAGATAGCCCAAACTCTGGATCACTATCCTACGATGGAGGGAAACTTCGATGACTACACCTTCATTCAGTCTCGCATAGCTCGTCAATATATCAATCAATATAACGCAACATATCCAAGAAATTAAGACTATATGACAATAAGAGAAAAGACAGTAGCCCTCATTGATGCCCTAAAGGCTACTTGCAAGACATACGGAATGGGCAATGATGGCAATGAGTACAAGATTATCACACAGGTTTTCTTGTATAAGTTCTTGAACGATAAGTTTGGCTACGCCATCAAAAACTCCAATAACAAATATGCTGAAAAGATTCGTACGGCAGAGAAATGGGAGGTAGCATACAGCGAGTTGAGTGACATGGAACGCAAGATGCTATGGGCTTCACTCTCACCAGACCTTCCACGTCTTAAACCAGAGCATCTAATAGCCAATCTTTGGAACCAACAGGCAAAGGGAGATTTCGACTTCATCTTTGACAATACCATGAGTGATATTGCCGAACAAAACTTGGCAATTTACTCTACACAGACCACTCAGAACACCAAGATACCACTCTTTGAGCCATTGACACAATACGTAACCGATGTGGCACAACGTGCACCTTTCGCTCGTGCTATGGTCGATAAGTTGGCAAACTTCTCATTCGAAGAAGCTTTTTCAGAGCATTACGACTTCTTCGCCAATATCTTTGAATATCTCATCAAAGACTACAATACGGCTGGAG
>CAKQAD010000050.1 GCA_934215545.1 uncultured Prevotella sp. | reverse complement strand
CCAACATGACGACTGCTGCATCAAGTTCTTGTTTTTGTATGTCTAATATTCTTCCGTTTATATAGTTTTGGGCCTTAGCAGACATAACATATCCTATGCATATACAATTAATAGAAAATTATTCATAGTGGCTAATATTTAAAAGTTTATTAAAAAAAACAATATCATTTCATGATAATTCGTGTTCAAAGACGAATGATGATTAATGTTCAAATGATATTCCGGAGTTCTTGACGATATGTAGCACGATATAAACGCAGAGAGAGGAGGTTGCGCACTAAGGCGTAGCATCCTCTCTCTGCATTTATTTGTATAATAGCTTGCTATGTTACTTCACCATCACTACAAGATACTTGCTTGTCGACCAGAACAGCTGTGGGTTGCTGATTCGAAGCACATACTTGTTGTTGGCATCACGCTCCAGAGCGTAAGAGCTTGATGGGTGCATGGTGAGCAGCTTTGCCGACTTAGAATAGAGCTTTATCTCGGTGTTCACACGGATATCAATCTTGGTGAAGAAACTCTTGTTGAAGTTCGACTGCAACACCTTTGAACCCTCGATGATGTGCTGCTGCTTCAGCTCCTTCTTGGTGCCATAGGCAAACCATGCGGTGTTGAGCTGCACATCCTGCTGGTTGATTGTCTCTGTCTTCTGCGACGACTCGTTTTGCAGCGACGACACATTGTCGTTGAGCGACGAGATGGTCTTGTCGAGTTCGGCAATATGAATGTTCTTTGCCTCGAGCTCGGCGCTGAGCTGCTTCAGCTGACGATCCTTCTCGTCGATCTGCTTCACAAGCTCATCAACGGTCTTCTGTAACTGGTCGCCACGAACACTCGACTCGCGGAGCTGCTGGCGCAGCTTGCTTATGAGAGCGCGATTCTGCTGCATAGTGCTAGCGATGAACTTGATGTTCTCAACAATCTGCTGGCGCTTGTTGCTACCCTCACCATCCTTCACGATGCTTACACGATTTTCGGCTTCGTTAATCTCACGCAAACCCTCCTGTATCTGATTGAAGGTCTCCATGATATCGTTGATTTCACTGTCTTTCTGGCTGATTATTTTCTGCAGCGAATCGTTTTGTGCTGTGTCGGCTGTGTCGGCCTTAGGCTGAGTGTTGCCGCACGAACCCAATGTCAGTGCAACCACAAACAATAATAGGATTGAAAGATGTTTCATGTCGTTATGATTTTTTTGTTGTTAATAATCGGTTTGTTACATATCGGCTGGTTTGCCGAGTATTGTTTTAGCTGTCAGTCGCAGGATTTATATTAATGAACAATCATTCCTCGTCTCTGAATTTCTTCTTCTTAAACTCTGCTGGTGCCGCCTCGCGCAAGGCATAACGCTCGCGGTTGCTGAGTTTCTCACGGCGTGGCTTCGCTCCACAGGCATCGGTAGCACCGGCATCGGTGCAGCCTCCCACCACTATCACTATCTCGCCACGAGGCTCGGTGGTGCGGAAGTGGTCGATTATCTCTGCCAACGTGCCACGCACACTCTCTTCGTGCAGCTTGGATATCTCACGGCACACGCTCGCCTGACGGTCGGCACCAAAGGTGACTGCAAACTGCTCCAATGTCTTGAGCAGTCTGTATGGCGACTCATAGAATATCATTGTACGCTGCTCGCTACGCAAGGCATCGAGCAAGGTCTGCCTGCCCTTCTTCTGCGGCAGGAAGCCCTCAAAGCAAAAGCGATCGCACGGAAGCCCCGACGACACTATTGCTGGGATGCAAGCCGTGGCTCCAGGCAGACACTGCACCGTGATGCCTTCACGAGCAGCCTCACGAGCCAGGAAGAAACCCGGGTCGCTGATGCCAGGAGTGCCCGCATCGCTGATGAGCGCAACTGTCTGACCTGCCTTCAGGCGCTCTATGACGCCGGCAGTGGTGCCATGCTCGTTGAACTTATGATGCGACAACAGACGGTTCTTTATGTCGAAGTGCTGAAGCAGAATGCCCGAGGTGCGAGTGTCCTCGGCAAGCACCACATCAGCCTCTTTCAATATACGGATGGCACGCATTGTCATGTCTTCCATATTTCCCACCGGAGTGGGCACAATATATAATATACCCATTTGGGCAACAAATATAGCTATATTAATCGTGAACGGCAAAATTTTAGAGTGTTTCTTTGCAATTTTTAAATCGTCTTCGTAATTTTGTAGGCACTATGACAGCAAATTTAGCGGGTGAACAACGACACCCAGGAAGAATAGAAGTGATATGTGGCTCGATGTTCTCTGGAAAAACCGAAGAACTCATCCGCCGCATTAAGCGTGCTACATTCGCACGACAGAAGGTGGTGATATTCAAGCCACAGATAGACAAGCGTTACTCGGAGTGTAACGTAGTGAGCCACGACCGCAACCAGGTGGTGTCGAAACCTGTATCTACAGCAAGCGAAATGCTGCAGTTTCTCGGCATGACCGACGAACCCATACAGCAGCATCCCGATGTGGATGTGGTGGGCATCGACGAGGCACAATTCTTCGACATCGGGCTCGTGAAGGTGTGCAATGCACTCGCCAACAGCGGTGTGAGGGTGATAATTGCCGGACTCGACATGGACTTCAAGTGCACGCCATTCGGACCTATCCCCGCTCTATGTGCCATAGCCGACGACGTGATGAAGGTGCATGCCATCTGCGTGAAATGTGGAGCACTGGCATACGTCAGCCACCGACTCGTAAAGGGCGACAAGCAGGTGCTCATTGGCGAACAGGCTGAATACGAACCGCTCTGCCGCGAATGCTATAATAAGACGCTTTGAGTTTTACATAATCTTGGAATGCAGCGATGATGGAAAAAAAAATAACATTCGATAAATTCATACGCTGGACAATAATCGCACTCATCACCATTGCGGTGTTCGGCATCACCAACTATCTGAGCAAGGTGCTGCTGCCATTCTTCATAGCATGGCTGCTGGCATACCTCATGTATCCCATGGTGAAGTTCATACAATATCGTATGCATGTAAAGGTGAGGGCGCTTGCCATCATCATTGCCATGGCAGCGGTGCTGGGGGTTATAGGCGTCATGCTCTACCTCATCATTCCACCAATGATAGGGCAGTTTCAGAAACTCTATGAGGTGCTGATGCACTGGCTGCACCAAACGGCACACACCAACGACCTCACCACACTCGTTAAGACATGGATAGAAAACAACCAGGAGCAGGTGGAGGGATTCTTCAAAAGCAGCGACTTCAAGGAAACGCTCAAAAGCACCATGCCAAAGGTATTTGCCGTGATAGGCAAAACTGCCAATGTTATGATGAGCATCGTGGCATCGTGTATCACCCTGCTCTACATGTTCTTCATCCTGCTCGACTATGAGTCTCTTACCACCAACTGGATAAAGATTTTTCCAAAGAAAAACCGCCCGTTCTGGAAAGTGCTCGCCGGCGATGCAGAGCGCGAACTCAACAACTACATCCGCGGACAGTGCCTCGTGGCATTGTGCATGGGCATAATGTTCTGCATAGGCTTCAGCATCATGGACTTCCCTATGGCTATCGGCCTGGGCATACTCATCGGCGTGATGGATCTTGTGCCCTATCTGCACACCTTCGCCATCATACCCACTGCATTCCTTGCCATGCTCAAGGCTGCCGACACCGGACAGAACTTCTGGGTGGTGTTTGGTCTTGCCGTGGGGCTATTTATCGTGGTGCAGATAATCACCGACATGGTGGTGACACCAAAAATCATGGGCAAAGCCATGGGCCTCAACCCTGCCATACTGCTGCTATCGCTATCGGTATGGGGAACACTGCTCGGATTTATCGGACTCATCGTGGCGCTACCACTCACCACACTCATCATTGCCTACTGGCAACGATATGTAACGAAAGAACACGAAAACATCAAAGAGCCTGCCAACGATTCCAGTGGCGAATAACACCGCGCCACCCCCCATCATCCTACTGAAAGTTGTAAGGCAAAAAGCATGGCAAAAACAAGAAAAGACAAAGCGAAAGCAAAAAAGTGCCAAATAATTTGCACAGACCGAAAAAAAAACGTAACTTTGCACTCGCTTTTGAGATATAAGGCAATTATTTAACACGGAGATCCGCTAGCTCAGCTGGTAGAGCACAACACTTTTAATGTTGGGGTCATGGGTTCGAGCCCCATGCGGATCACCAAAAGAGAGGAAACCACTTCGGTAGTTTCCTCTCTTTTTATATACATATCATATCCATATCACACAGAGATAAAGGTTGTCTACAAATTTATCACATCAGTGCTAATTGATTTTTAGAATAATTAAGTTAGGCAACTTTCATATACCGACACCAGTAGGCAACTATTCTCCCGACAGGGCAATAGCGTTCCAGTATGGCGAGGTAAAGCACATCTATTTTGTAGCAGAGACAAAAGGCTCTATGTCGAGCATGGACCTGCGCGAAATAGAGAAGGGCAAGAT
>CAKQAD010000049.1 GCA_934215545.1 uncultured Prevotella sp. | reverse complement strand
TGCTTTTTCCAAGTTTTTAGCGAATAATTGATTTAAGTCAACACTGTCGGTGTGTGCGAAAACATGTATACATTATTTATTATATAAAAGCGTGCAAAATTACGACATACCACAGACAAAGGGTTGTCATCTGCATTACGTTTAAAATACAATGGCGTTACAACGCCACATAGCGCATATTGTAACATTTATGTAACACTCTTGACACTCGAAGGAAAACTACAATACCGAACTTTGCAGCGAGAAAAAGAAGGAAAAACAGATGGAAACATTTTTCAAGAAGCATTTTTTAGCAGCGGCGTTATGGCTTGCCGGCACAGCAGCATGGGCACAGCAGCCACAAACCTCAACGGACGAGAAAGCCGAAAAGGCTTTGCCAGTGAACATTCACGGAACGATACGCTCTAAATACGAGTATCAGACCAATGAGAAGAAGGGACGCTTTGAGGTGCGCAACGCCCGCATCAGCGTGGATGGCGAGCTCTCACCTATTATATTATATAAAGCAGAAATTGATCTATGCGACGAGGGCAAGATAAAGATGCTCGATGCTTACACCCGACTGAAGCCCATACCCGGACTGCAGCTAACGGTGGGACAGATGCGAGTGCCGTTTACCATCGATGCCCATCGCTCGCCTCATCAGCAATATTTTGCCAACCGCTCGTTCATTGCCAAGCAGGTGGGCAACGTGCGCGATGTGGGTGCAGCAATAGGCTATACCATCAACGCAGGATTTCCTATAATTCTTGAAGCCGGACTCTTCAATGGTTCGGGACTTACTAACCAAAAGGATTTCTGGACCAATAGCGTCAACTTCTCTGCCAAGGCACAGCTGCTTTTTCCACATGGTTTCAACCTTACGCTGAGCACACAGAAGATAAAGCCCGACAACATAGGTATAATGATGTACGATGTTGGTGCCTACTGGCATGCACATGGTTTCCATATCGAGGCGGAGTATCTGTATAAGCACTATTCCAACAATGCTTTCCGTGCCGTACATGCCTTCAACTCATTTGCCAGCTACGACATTCCTATACGAAAGGGATTGGTGAAGCACATATCCCCACTGGTGCGCTACGACTATATGAGCGACCACAGCGATGGCATGCGCTACATTGGCGATGAGCAGGACACCAACGGACATCTGAAAGTGAACGACCATCAGCGTTCACGAATAACTGGCGGACTGACACTGAGTCTAAAGAAACCTTTTATAAGCGACATTCGATTCAACTACGAGAAGTATTTCTATCGCAACAGCAATGTGGCACACAAATCAGAGAACGACAAGATTGTGCTTGAGATAATGACACGATTCTAAAAACTACACATACAACATACAAGCGAGCCCACTCTGATTATCAAAGTGGGCTCGCTTGGTGTTATATAATTAAATAGGGTGTCGTTCAATGCCTTATCATGGCTTCAGCTGCATCTTTAGAGTTTTGCCATCAACAAGTTGCTTATGCGATATGCGATAGGTAGAAAGAGGCTTGCCACCGAGTGTGAGTTTGTTGATATAGATTTGCGATGGTGAGGTATGTGGAGCCTCTATCACGATGTCGCCATTAGGATAATACTTAGGGTCGAGGTGCAGCGTAACCTTATCGAACACCGGCGTTGTGAGTGTGTAGTAAGGCGAGCCAGGGCAGTCGGGATATAGTCCTATCATCGAGAATATCGCCCATGCCGACATTGTTCCGCAGTCGTCGTTGCCGGGGATGCCGTCAGGGCGTGCGGTGTAGTAGCGCTTAAGCAGATCGTTCACAGTCTTCTGTGTGCGCCACTCCTCGCCTTTGAAATAAGAGAAGAGGTAAGGATAGGCAATATCGGGCTCATTGGCAGGGTCGTAGAGTTTTTTGTCGAACACCATCTGCAGTTTGTCGACAAACTTCTTCTGTCCCCCCATAAGTTTTACAAGTCCCATAATGTCGTGCGGAACATAGAAGGTGTAGTTCCATGCAGAGCCTTCATGAAATCCTGGAGCATTAGAGAAGTCGGCACCATCCTCAGGATTGAATGGTTTGAGGAACGAGCCATCCTTCTGTATTGGTCGCAGTGTGCCACTCTCCTTAGAGTAGTAGTGTTTATATCCGAGTGAACGCTGGCGGAAAAGCTTTGCATCGGCAGTCTTGCCCAGTTCTTTAGCGAGTAGCGAGAGGGCATTGTCGGCCACATAATATTCCAGGGCATGCGACACGGAGTTGTCGCCAGAAAGGTCGGCGG
This sequence comes from uncultured Prevotella sp., assembly GCA_934215545.1. Classification (GTDB taxonomy): domain Bacteria; phylum Bacteroidota; class Bacteroidia; order Bacteroidales; family Bacteroidaceae; genus Prevotella. The sequence goes on along the minus strand of CAKQAD010000049.1, from coordinate 2,224 downwards.
CATACTCACCCATAGGAATATATCCCTTAGTGTAGTATGAGTCGATGTCGGGGCGCATCTTATTGTCCTTAGCGGGCAGCGTGGCAGAAGCATGGAATGCCTTATAGGCTGTTTCGATATCGAAGTTGCGCAATCCTTTCAGATAAGTGTCGGTGATGAAAGGTATCGAAGGGTCGCCTTCCATGGTCCATGTCTCTCGACCATAGAGTTCCCACTTAGGCATCCATCCCCACTCTTTATACATATCTATCATAGAGCGCACCATATCCTCCTGCTTGTCGGGGAAGAGCAGTGTCTGCAACTGTGCTACATTGCGATATGTGTCCCACAGAGAGAACACAGTGTAGCGGTTGCCAGTGGTCTTCATTGTTTCGTCGCCCTCCATGCGTGGATATTCGCCGTTTACGTCTTGCAGCACGTTGGGGTGCAGCTGTGAGTGATAGAGTGCGGTGTAGAATACGCGGCGCTGTTCGTCGGTGCCACCCTCTACGGTAATGCTGTTGAGTGTCTTTGCCCACACATCGTGTGCCTCTTGCTGCACTCGTGCAAAGTCGCATGTAGGCTGTTCTTTGTCAAGATTCTCGCGGGCATTGGCAATGCTCACGAATGACACGCCCACCTGTACTTCCACCTGTTCGCCCTCCTGCATATCAAACTGCATGAAGTAGCCGATATCATTGCCAGCCATATCGCGGCCATAGTTGGTATAGAGCTTGTATTTGCCGCTATATATATCCCAATCTTTGGCTGCTCCCTTCAGCTCGGGTTGCTTTTTCCAGTAGCCGCTGGTCTTAGGTGTCTTGTTTACACGCACCACGAAATACATTGGGAACACTGCCTGTGGGTTGTAGCAGAATGTGCCAAGCAGGCGGAATCCCTCGAACTCGGTGTCGCTGACACGGCGCAGTGTGGCGCCAATCTCATTGGTAAGTCCATTGCCAAGGTTGAACAGCAGGTTGCCCTTGCCAGCAGGGAATGTATATCGCTCTATCGACGAGCGCATAGTAGATGTCACCTCGCAGCGAATACCATATTTGGTGAGTTGGTTGCTATAATATCCGGGGTGTGCCACCTCATTGGTATATTCAGAGCCATAGCTGGTGTAGTCGACATTCAGCTCGCCCGTGGTTGGCATAGTGAGCAGTGTACCCATCTCCGGGCATCCAACACCACTGAGGGTTACATGTGCAAAGCCGGTGAAATACTTGTTGGTGTACTCGTAGTTGGCCGACCACCAGCGCTTGTCTTTGTCGTAGGTGTTGAGTTCGGAGCCCATCACATTGAAAGGCACCACCGACATGAGTCCGTGCGGACGCACTGCTCCTGGATTGCACACGCTGAAGTTAGTGGTGCCGATGAATGGGTCGACATAATCGATATTGTCCTTGGCTGTGGCACTCATGGCAGTGGCCATGAATAGGGCGCCCAAGGCTAAGCTCTTGAAGTTGCTCATAAGGGATTTGTGTATGTTTTGTTGTTTAATATTCACTATATGGGTTAAGGCAAATGTTGCAGTGCAAATATATGAATTAAAGTTGAAACGCACAAATTATTGCATTGCAAGTTAAAATAAATTAAAGACATTCAACATTTTGGTCTACTTGACGTTTAATAAATAACTTTGCACAATAATATGCAGCGCCGACAATGGTGCTGCACAAACAAGAAAATAGTATAACATCTGAATAACAACAAAAAATCGAAAGAATATGAAAAAAGCTAATTTATTTGCTATTGCAATGTTTGCCGGTTTGCTCACATTCTCAAGCTGTGCAAGCAAAAAGGATTTGGAAAACTGCCGTTTGGAGAACAAGGAGTTGACAAGCAACTATCAGAATACTAAGGAGGAGCTGGCTGCATCGAAGGCACGCTTGGCATCTCTCGAAGACCAGTTGGAGCAGCAGAAGAAGGATTATGCCGCTCTGCAGTCGTCGCTCGACAAGAGCCTCACAAACGCTGGCGACAACAACGTGAACATCTCGAAGCTGGTAGACCAGATCAATGAGTCGAACCAGTATATCCGCCACTTGGTAGAGGTGAAGTCGAAGTCGGACTCACTGAACATGGTGCTCACCAACAACCTAACCCGCTCTCTGAGCAAGGAGGAGCTCAAGGAAGTTGATGTGCAGGTGCTCAAGGGCGTTGTCTACATCTCGCTTGCCGACAACATGCTCTACAAGAGCGGTTCGTACGAAATCAACGACCGTGCTGCCGAGACTCTCAG
>CAKQAD010000048.1 GCA_934215545.1 uncultured Prevotella sp. | reverse complement strand
GCGGAATAGACGATTTCACGCTGCAAGGCAAGGACGTGACAGTCTTATCCCCCAAGGTAAACAAACTGACCGGCAGCTTCTATTCCTCTGCCGTGAGCGGAGAGTTAGGCTCTGTGCTGAAACAGACAATGGAGGGACTGGCCTCCGAAGTGTCGAAGAGAGAAAGTGAGATAAGCATAATGCGCTCAGAAATAAAGCAGTATGCCGACGCCATCAGCCTGAAAGTGGAGCAGACAGCGGAGAAAGACAGAAACCTCCTGCCTAACTCGTATTTCCAAATCGGCAGTGACATCTGGGGAGTATGCCGCAGAAAGGTGATGCTCGAAAAGGGCAAGAGCTACGCACTGACAGTATGGGGGAAGATAGACTCTATGATGTCAATTACGACAGCCAACGGACTGATAAAGATAGTGCCGAACACCCACAAGATGCGAGCGCATATATGGACGGCAGACACAAGCGGCACGTGGACATACGACCAGTATGCCGAGATAGATACAGCCAACGAGACAGGATATGCCACAGTGAAGTTCAACGACGTTCCGGCAACGGGAGAATACAGCTTCGCCATCTTCCCCGACGAGGAGATAAACGAGACGAACGGAAAGTACCTGTTCAATGCCACATGCGCACAGATAGAGGAGATACCGAGCATGCAAGCCTACGGCACGGCATGGAGCTTAGGCAAGAAAGACCCTGCGATATACGGCAACCTCCTGCCGAGACTCGGGGGATGGACGTTCGGCAAGAACTGCATCCTAAGACCGAATGAGGCAGAGGTGGAGGGACACAGGCTGGATGTAGCAGGCGGAGCGAACCAAAGCGACACGGCAGGACTTGACATCATCCGTCTTGACGGCATAGAGCTTGCCTCGGGCGAGACCTACACCCTGTCGTTCTGGGCGAGGGGAAAGGGCAATTTCCAGACATACCTCTTCAACGGCAACATCAGGGTGTGTTCGTATGCCATAAGGGATGACGGAGAGTCCAGTGGCTTGAAAGACGGCAGCATAGAACCGCAGAGGACGCTGACAACGGACTGGAAGAGATACAGTGTGACGTTCAGTGTGAAGACGAGCGGAGCTGCAAACATCATCCCTGTGCGCCTTGCAAAGGGTGGTACGGTGAACATCTGCGGAGTGAAGCTTGAACCGTTCGGCAGACTGACGGACTTCACCGACCAGAACGTGACCGTGGAGGAACTGAAGGCTACGGGAATATACATCACGGAAAGGAAGGTGAATGTGATTGCCGACAACTTCCAGATAAAGAACAGAAGAAACGAGGAGACCTTTGCCGTGGATGCAGACGGATGGGTGACGATGAACCACATAGCCATCGGCGGTATGATAAACAAACAAGGCGTGGTGGTGAACGGACTGACGGCTTTCAATACGCTGTTTGACAGCTATACCGATGCCTTGAAGATATGTTGGTACACCGTGCCGAAATTCAACAACATGTACGGCATCTACTACTTCACTGCGCCGACGGGAAAGAATACGGACGGAAAGGTGCCTGTGAGAATCCACATGCCTTCCGCCTACGTCTATCAGGACGACTCGGGCTATTTTGTAAGCGGAGACGTGTATAACGAAAACGACCAGATGGATATAAGTCTGCTGCGTTCCATAAGGGCAATGGTGGGCAACACAGTGATGATATACAACGACTCGTCGGAGGACATACAGATAGAGGGCAAGAGCTGCTATTTCGTTGACGAGTTCAAGCCGTTAAGCTCTGTCAGTGCGAAGTCTGCGACAACCGCCATGAAAGCCCCTTCGGTGGGTTTGGTTACACCGGACACCAACGTCGGGGATATGAGCAACGCTCTCGACAAGCCTCTTGTGAATGATGACGATGGCGGAGTGAAGCCGAACCAAAGATACTACGGACGCAGGAGGGATGATTTGCTGATTACCCTTAAAGGCGGCGAGCACAGGTTTGTGTGCATGACGTGCGTGTGTGAGGTGAACATCTACGGATGGGAGAACATCTATTGGCTGGTGAACTACGGACAGGGGCTGAATACGAATTAAGAGTTTAGAATTAAGAATTAAAAACATATAACATAAAAAGACGATGCGGAAAATAAGAATCGGCAACGACATACAGGTGTCGTGGGAAGTGAAGACAAACGGAGAAGCCGTGAGTCTTGAGGGCAGGACGCTGAAGCTATATGTGCGCTCCGCCTACGAGAAGAAAGAGATAGAGAACTTCACCGTCTCGGGGTGCGTCATCAGCTTCGTGTACCCTGCATCCATGCAGAGAAGCACAGGGGCGAGGGCGCTTGTGCTGAATGATGCTACGGAGGGAGCGGCAGAGAAGACCATCTGCGCCGACCAAGCCTTTACTCTCGTGGCGCACACTTGCGAGGAGAGCGACGATGACGTGGACTTCGAGGACTTCATGGTGAGCTTGCAGAGCAATGTCCTTGTGGGACTGCCAGGCATGAGCGCCTACGAGCTGTGGCTTGCCGACGGACATACAGGAAGCATAGAAGACTATTACGAGTTCCTGCGCCAGCCAGCCACCGATTTTGTCGCCACCGTATCTGCGGCAGAGGTGGAGAGAGTGAAGAACGAGACAGCCCGACAGGAGGCGGAGAAGAATCGTGAGGCGCAGAACGAGGAGTGCAAGAAGCAGACCGAGAGGGCGAAGAATCAAGCGGACCACCCGAACATCATAGGCGAGGACGGCTATTGGATGAAATGGGACGAGGAGACTGGAGAGTACGTCAGAACGCCATACTACAGCAAGGGTACGGTGGACTACCCTACCTTTGAGGTGAACACAGATGAAATGGAACTGAACGTGAACATCACGGACGGAAGTGAAGACAGATACGAGCTGACGGACGACGGAGAGCTTGTCATAAACATGAACTATTAATTATATCGCGATATATGGAAACAAAAAAAATCAATTTAGGACGAGTGGGACTTGTGCCAAAAGGCGCATACTCCCCCGATGTCACCTATGGCAGGATGCACGTGGTGACATACAAGAACACCACCTACTGGAGCAAGCAGGAGGGCAACACCGGACATGAGCCGAACGGAGAAGGCGAGTGGTGGGGCATCCTTGTGGACGGACAGGCAGCATACGCAGGAGCGGCAGATGCCAAGAAAGCCACGGAGAGAGCCAACACTGCGGCAGAGAAAGCAGAGCAGACAAATACCGCCGTGTGGGGCGCAGAACAGGCAAGAGCGTCTGCCGAGGAGGAACGCAAGACTGCCGAGGAGCAGCGCAAAGCACAGGCACAGGGCATGGCAGAAGCAGAGCAGACAAGAACGGATGCCGAGCAGCGCCGTGCGGAAGCCGAAACACAGCGTATGGAAGCAGAGAAAAGTCGTGCTTCTGAGGAGACCCTGCGAGCAGCGGCAGAAGACACACGGAAGTCGGATGAAGCCGACCGCATAGCCGGAGAGACAAGTAGGGAGCAACAGGAGGAGAGCCGTGTAGCTGCCGAGCAGACAAGGGATGCAGACGAAGCACAGCGCAAGATTGACGAGACCAAGCGTGCCGACGCAGAAGCAAAGAGGGCTGACGCAGAAAATGCACGCAAGGAAGCGGAAACAGGCAGGGCATCTGCCGAGACCGGCCGAGCCGCCGCTGAGACAGCAAGAGCCAAGGCGGAGACGGCAAGGGCGGATGCTGAAACGAAAAGAGCTGCCGCTGAGACCAAGAGGGAGTCGGACTTCTCTGCCAAGGTGGAGGAGGTGAACACCGCTGTGACGAACGCCAAGACTGCTACAAGTGAGGCGGAGAAGGTGGATGCCACTATCACGGATGCCAATGTGCTTGAGGTGACTGGCAGGGACGGCGTGAAGAAGAGTCTTGAGCTTGTGGAGCAGGCAGAAGCGAGCGAGATGAAGAAAGATGTTGCCCGTATCAAGGAAAGTATGGGCGCATATTCTGACCGACCCGACATAACTCTGACGGCAAAGGAGAACAATGTGGCTATATCCGCTGATGGAGTGAAGGTGAGAAAGCAGGGTTGGGCGATTGCGGAGTTCACGGCGGAGTTGGGAAACATCTATCTCTTTAATCCAGGTGAAACATCGTCTGACGTGTGCGTGTTTGCGGAGTACATTGACAAGCAGGAAACAAGAGCCATTGGCTATGCCTATACGTATGACGAGAGCGGATGTGTGCTGACCGCAAAGGCTACATATAACGGCAAGACCTACACCTATACATACGACTATTCATCATCAATCACAGCCATCACAGACCAAGACGGGAACAGCGTATCATCCTTGCCAAGCGTATATACTACTACGGTTGGAACATATCAGCCTATGACTGTCCTCAATGCGGACGCAGAGCTGCCCGAGGATGGATATTGCCGCTTCGTGTCGAACTTCACCACGGCATCGGCAATCAAGATTGTGGTTTCTTACAAGGTGTCGGTTGCCGACTTGACGATGAAGGTGGTGAGGGACGGAAGCACGGCTAATATGTGCTCGCAGTTGGCGAAGATAAACAAGAAGATGGATGATATAGCATCGGAGAATCACAATATTACCATTGAGCTTTGTGCAAAGAAAGACACAAAGATTCAAGTTGATTCCAAAGTAGTTGAGATAAAGGCGCACAAGGCTTATGAATTTCACGATTTTAATTCATTCTCAATAAGTGTTCCTAATGTAATAATCCCCAACCCTTTTACCAATATAACGAGATTAAAATTGCGCACTAATGGGAAGACTAAACCGATAATGCTTCGTTTTTGTTTTTACTACGGTAAGGTAGAAGAAGTCCCTGAATTTAATAGTAATTATGGATTGTCAATAGAAGAGCTTGACGTATCAAAGTTAGACACATCTGAAATGATTTATTCAGACA
>CAKQAD010000047.1 GCA_934215545.1 uncultured Prevotella sp. | reverse complement strand
CGACTGCCACAACCTCTTGAAACTCAAAATAAAAGCTCAAGTCTGCTATTTTTTGCTTTTTTTATCAGTCTTTTTTATTAAAACATGTCAGAAGTGTCAGCAAAGCCTTATGGCGTTTATTATCAATGTGTAAAGGCTGTTACTTTGGCTCTAAAACCCAACAAAGGTATCAGTTATATGTCAGTGAAGTGTCAGCCTACATGCACCTCCACCCTTCCCTATATCCCAATATGCTTGTTATGCATCCTGTACAACATATAAAATTATTCCTTACGCTTGACATTGCTTGCGCATAATAGTATCTTTGCGACTTTTTTAGCTTACACCAACAATTAAAAATGAAAGTTTTCCACTTTCATTTTGTAATGCGCTCGAATTGCACTAACTTTGCAAAAAAATAAATAACACAACAAAATAATGGAAAAAGAATTGAACTATCTTGACAGAAACGAATTTAATTTCACCCCATCTGATGAGGTAGTGAGTGCGATAAAGAATTTCGACATACAGAAGTTGGCATTCTACACTCGCATATATGATCAAGGTAAGAAAAGTATTTTCTCTGAATTTCTATCAGAATACTACGGCATAGATGAGAAGCTCATTGTGCTGGGCTATGGCGCAGAGGACATTTTGAAAATGGCTGTTCACTACTTCCTGACACAGGAAGATGGCAACAGAACTATGCTGATACCTAAATTCTCATGGTGGTATTATAAGTCGATTGCCGATGAGGTGAATGGCAACACTCTACAATATCCAGTGTACGAGACCGATGATTCGTTTGCCTACGACTTCGAAGGTTTGAAGGCTATGATAGACAAGGAAAATCCAAAGATTTTGCTTGTTGCATCGCCCAACAACCCCACTGGCAACGGTCTTACCAACGACGAGCTGGAGCGCCTTGCAGAGATGCTACCATCGACATCAGTAATGCTGGTTGACGAGGCCTACGCATCATACGTATCGTCGGACATCAGCTACATCAAGCGCATGATGACGCGCTTCCCTAACGTAATATTCTGCCGCACCCTTTCTAAGTTCTATGGCTTGCCCGGACTGCGTTGGGGCTTTGGCTTCATGGGACAAGGCGAGATGATGGAACGCTTTGGCAAATATGCCAACAAATACCTGGGCTACGACCGCCTTACTGAAGAGGTGGCAATAGCTGCTATCAAGTCGGAGGCTCACTATCGCAACATTGCTGCAGTAATGGCAGAGGCACGACAGATGTACACAGAAGAGGTGGGAGCGCTCAAGGGATTTAAGGTTTATAAATCTATTGCCAACTTCATTCTTATAAAATATCCTATAGAGATGAAGGAGGCGTTGCAGGCCGAGTTTGCCAACCAGAGCTATAAGGTGAAGTTTATGAACGAGCCCGACATCAACACTCACATGCGCATAACCCTTGGCCGACGCGAGCAGAACCGCCTGGTGTGTGATGTGATTAAAAAGATAGCTAAAAATTTCGAGTAATGATAGCAGTAATACTTGCCGCAGGCATGGCATCGCGCCTACGCCCACTCACCGACAACTGTCCTAAGTGCTTGCTTAAAATTGGCGAGCGTAACTTGTTGCAACGCACTATTGATGCAGTGCGCAGTGCTGGCATCAACGAGCTTGTAGTGGTGACAGGCTATCGTGAGGAGATGATACGCAGCTTTCTGAGGGAGCATTACACCGACATGCGCATCACTTTCATCAACAACGCCAATTATCTCACCACCAACAATATCTACTCATTATGGCTTGCACAGCCCTATGTAGCTGGCAAGGAGTTCATGCTACTCGACAGCGACATTCTCTTCGACCCTGCCATCATCACACGTCTGCTCGACAACAAGCACACGGTGCTGGCTGTCAACACACATAAACTTGGCGATGAAGAGATGAAGGTGATTGTCGACAACCAAAACATAATAACGGAGATAAGCAAGACATGCGACATCAGTAAGGCGTTGGGCGAATCGGTTGGTATAGAAAAAATCAACAGCAACTATAGCCTGGCTTTGTTTGCTGAGCTCGACACAATGATCAACACCGAGCATCTTGTAGACATTTTCTATGAACGTGCTTTTGAGCGCCTCATACCACAAGGACATAAGTTCATGGCTGTAAACACCACCGACCTGTTCTCTATAGAGCTCGACACCGTCGACGACTTCAACCAGGCATGCGACATCATTCCTAAAGAACTTTTATAACCTTGCTACATTATGGCCAACTACGATATTGATAGTGTACACAAGCACATTCTGCGCATTGCCGATGCGCTCGACGCCGTATGCAAAGCCCACAACCTGCGCTACTACATCTGGGCAGGCACAATGATTGGTGCGGTGCGCCATAAGGGTTTCATACCTTGGGACGATGACCTCGATATTGCCATGCCACGTGCCGACTATAATGCACTTATCGAGCATGCCCACGAGTGGTTGCCTAAGCCCTACGAACTGGTATGCACTGAAACCGATGCCAACTATCCGTTGCCCTTTGGCAAGATACAAGACGCATCAACCACACTCATAGAGCGTATGCACCTGAAATATCTCGGTGGCATCTACATCGATGTGTTCCCCTTGGATGGTGTGCCCAATGGTTGGCTGGCACGCAAGCTGCACTTTGCAAAATACGAGTACTACAAACGTGTGCTGTATCTGATACACCGCGACCCCTATAAGCATGGTCATGGTCCGAGTTCATGGGTGCCACTACTCTGTCGCAAGATGTACACCATGCAGGGCATACAGCAGAAGATAAGACGCCTGTTGCAACAATACGACTACGACCAATGTGAGCTGGTGGCCGATTACGACGATGGTAGTCGCGGCACTATGCGCAAGCAAATATTAGGCACCCCCACAGCATATAAGTTTGAGGATGCCATGCTCTTGGGAGTGGCCGACTACCACACTTATCTCTCCAACAAATATGGCGACTATATGACAATTCCGCCACACGACTCACAGCGACAACACAACTTCCACTACCTCGACTTAGAGAAGCCGTATAGGGAGTATAAGGGCAACAACTAATGTGCCACAATCTTTTTTACGCATATTAAATACATTTTTATAGCATGCTTTAGAAACACATTCGGTCCATACTGAATGTGTTTCTTTTTTATATACCCAATAATTGCAACCAAGTTGCACGTTTGTTTTCTTAATTTTGCATCAGAAAAGAAAACAAATAATTTGCAAACTATGAACAATAACGACACAACAATTCAGCCCCACCACTGTCATTGCCACTGCCACGACAATGAGCACACTCATAATCACCACGACAACCATGCTTGTAGTCACGACAATCATGAGCATGAGCATCATCATCACCATGGCAACACACGCCACAAAATAGCATTAATATGCACCAGTGCCATATTGCTTGGCATTGCAGTATGGATAGAACACACTTGCAGTCTGGCAGTGTGGCAACTGCTACTCATATATATGGTGCCCTATCTGCTTGTGGGCCACGAAACGCTTAAGGAAGCCCTTGAAGGCATTGTCCATGGCGACATGTTCAACGAACACTTCCTCATGACCATTGCCACGTTGGGTGCTTTAGGAATAGGTTTCTTGCCAGGAGCCAGCACCGAGTTTCCAGAGGCGGTGTTTGTGATGCTCTTCTTCCAGGTAGGCGAACTATTTGAAGGCTATGCCGAAGGGCGCAGTCGCGACAGCATATCGCACCTCATGGAAATACGCCCCGACACCGCCAATGTGGTGCGTGGCGATGCGGTGCTCACCGTAAAACCAGAAGAAGTGGCAGTAGGCGAACTGATAGAGATTAAGCCTGGCGAGAAGGTGCCGCTCGATGGCGTGATAACAAGTGGTTCAACATCGCTCGGCACCATGGCACTCACTGGCGAGAGTATGCCTCGTAGTGCTGCCACTGGCGACAATATCATGTCGGGATGCATAAATCTTACTGGAGCAATACGCGTACGCGTGACAAAGACATTCGGCGAGAGCACCGTGTCGAAGATAATATCGCTTGTTGAAAGTGCGGGCAACCGCAAATCGCGCAGTGAGTCGTTCATCACTCGTTTTGCCCGCATCTACACTCCAGTAGTGGTAGTGGCAGCGGTAGTGCTGGCACTGGTGCCACCATTGTTTGCCGATGCAGGCTTTTCAGCTGTCTTTGCTACATGGCTGGAGCGAGCATTGATATTCCTTGTGGTGTCGTGCCCTTGCGCTCTCGTCATTAGTGTGCCACTAACTTTCTTCGGTGGCATTGGTGGAGCATCACGCCATGGCATTCTCATTAAAGGCAGCAACTACATCGATGCTTTGGCACATGCAGGCACCATAGTGTTCGACAAGACAGGCACCCTAACCCACGGCGAGTTTGCTGTAGAGGCAGTGCACCCCAATGCCATTAGCGAGCAGGAACTGCTGCACCTCGTGGCGCACGTGGAGCACTACTCCACTCACCCAATAGGCATAGCTCTGCGCAATGCCTTTCCTGCCGAAGCCACCGATGGCTGCGAAGTGAGCGATGTACATGAAGTGGCAGGACGCGGCGTGAGCGCCATGGTGACAGGACACCAAGTGTGTGTGGGCAACGGCAAGATGATGGATGACATTGGTGCCAAATGGCATAATTGTCATTTGGCGGGTACTATCATCCATGTAGCCATCGATGGTGTGTATGCCGGACACATCGTCATTACCGACCATATTAAAGACGACAGCCGTAAAGCCGTGAGCACACTGAAAGCAGCAGGTGTGCAGCATGTGGCAATGCTCACTGGCGACCGTGAGGACGTGGCACGCAATGTGGCAGCCACGCTTGGCATCGACGAGTATCATGCCGAATTGCTACCCACCGACAAGGTGGAGCAACTGGAGCGCATGCTCAGCACAAAGCCCAATAACAGCACCCTTGCCTTCGTTGGCGATGGCATCAACGACGCACCCGTGCTTAAACGTGCCGACATAGGCATTGCCATGGGAGCATTGGGCAGTGATGCCGCAATAGAAGCAGCCGATGTGGTGCTTATGCTCGACAAGCCAAGTCAGATAGCCACTGCCATTGGCATAGCACGCCGTACCATTGGCATAGCCCATCAGAATGTGGCGTTTGCCATTGGTGTGAAGGTGGCAGTGCTGGCACTTGCCACCTTCGGATTGGGCACTATGTGGATGGCGGTGTTTGCTGATGTAGGCGTGACGGTGCTTGCCGTGCTCAACGCAATGAGGGCACTCCGGTGCTAATGCTCCACAGCGGAGCGGCACTTGCCCTTACGCTCACAATATCTCTCACATTGGGTGCAAATGTCGTAGCCAAGCATAGCACCGAGCATAAATACCTCCTCTACAAAGTCTGTGCAAGCCTCATCATAATATCAATCATCGCTTGATGTTATGTTGGGAAGTAGCCAGCCTTGCAAAAAGAGAGAAACGAATGAAGCTGCTGGACTCCAACAAAATCCAATAGCTTCGAAATGTGTGTATATTTAAGGTGAATGGGATTTATGAGTATATACTAAAAGGGATGCCCAATAGTGAGCATCCCTTATTTTACAATATGCCTTATACCCTCTAATTACTCTGCCATTATTTCAACAACAGGCACAGTTTTGTACATTTCACTACGTGCCATATAGCTGTAAGTTCCTATTTGCTTAGCAACTTTGCCACTTGGCACATTTATCTTTTGACTGTCATAATAAGACGTGCTTTCATCACCTAGAAAGAGAACTGTTGTTCCATAATTACCACTTTCGAAATCGCCAACTGTAGCTAATGCGCTTCCATCAGGCAGCACCTGCAAAACTTCAAATATCTTTCCTGGTATAATACTACGAGGTTTCTCAAACATAACAATATTATCATTTGAAGCAGTGGTTATTTGTGACTTTACCATTAAAAAGCTTACCACAAACAATAATACAATTCCAGTAACAATTCCAGCTACATAGGTCAAGATAAATTTTACTTTCAAGTTCATAGGTTTATTATATTACAATACACAAAAATACATACTTATTTTCATTATACATTATTACATCTGAAAAAAAACATATAATTTTGTTTAATTTTCGCATTTGTTGTTATTTATATTTGTACGCGAAAATAAGAAATTAAATATACATAATAACATTGTTGTCCAAAGAAAAAATCTTGGACAGCAGTAACCTTTTCGATAGCCCAAAGCTGATGAATAACGATAAAAAAAGAATATCGTCAAGCGAATTATGTGTATAAAATTGACTGATCCATCAATTTTTCTATCTATCAATTAAATTTTTAACAATTTTACAAAGAGTTCTCATATACTTTATGTATCTTTGCCTTAATATATTATTTAAGGTATGTCAAGAGAACAAGTCAATAGA
>CAKQAD010000046.1 GCA_934215545.1 uncultured Prevotella sp. | reverse complement strand
GCGTTGACGGATTCGAACCGCCGACCCTCTGCTTGTAAGGCAGATGCTCTAAACCAGCTGAGCTAAACGCCCTTTAACAAACTAAGCTTTATTGTTTAGTTCCTTAAAGCGAGTGCAAAGGTATAGCTTTATTTTGAGACCACCAAATTTTTTGGATGTTTTCTTTCAAAAAACTTTTTCAATGAGTACGGTGGCATAGGCAGAGATACCCTCCATACGCCCAGTAAAACCGAGTTTCTCTGTAGTTGTAGCCTTTATTGAAACATTATCTATATCAGTGTTCATCACCTGTGCCAGGCAACGTTGCATATCTGGTATATGCGGGTTGAGTTTTGGCTTTTCGGCACATATCGTGGCATCGATATTGCCGAGCACGTAGCCCTTGGTTGCTATCAAGTCGATAGTTTTACGGAGCAATATCTTGCTATCGATATTCAGAAAATCATCGGCATTATCGGGAAAATGATAGCCTATGTCGCGCATGTTAGCAGCTCCAAGCAAAGCGTCGCAGATTGCATGAATGAGTACATCGGCGTCGCTATGTCCGAGCAGTCCACGTTCATAGTCAATCTTTATACCGCCGAGCCAAAGGTCGCGTCCTTCTACAAGACGATGCACATCATATCCGAAACCAGTACGTATCTTCATATAATATATATATTGTGTGAGCAGTTATATTGATGCCTGTAGACTGTGTTATATATGAACAAGCAGTAATAAGGTGTGACTACTTATATTTTTGATTAACGACGCTTGAACAAATCCTTTATTCCGTCCATATCGAATGACAGGGTGAAGCGCAACGTCTGATCGAGAGGGTTGCTCTTAGCGGTAGCTATTACATAACCCGCATCAAGCGAGAACACATTCATTCTAAATCCGGCACCAACGGTGAAGTATTTACGATTACCCTTGTTTTCTGACTCATGATGATAACCAGCACGTACAGAGAACTTGTCGTTATAGACATATTCGGCACCAACACTCCACTGTATCTCTTGCAGCTCCTCTTTGAAGCCACCAGGAGCATCGCCAAAGCTCTTGAATATTCCACTTATCGACGACACATCATAATAGTCTTTCTGAACACGCTCTTGATAGTCATTTGTTGTCTCGCCCTCGTTCTGCTTTGGATATGTAGGCACGAGGAGCTTGTTTGCATCGGCAGAAATAGAGAATCGATTGTATTCGTCGATTGGCACCATGAGCGAAGCACCCAAACGCAGATTGGTAGGGATAAACTCGGAATTGTTGTCGCCACCGAAAGAAATTTTCGAACCGATATTTGAGATGTTCAAACCAAGACCTAACTGACACTCACGCGAACCAATGTTCAGATAGTTTTGATAGTAGGCAGCGAGGTCGACCGCAAATGCGCTACCAGGCGAAGTGTCGTCGGACACATTATATGTAAGGTCGGAATATATCCAACGCACAGCCGCTGCAATAGAAAACTTTTCGCTAAGCATCAGTGAGTAAGCTACATCGGCAGACATCTCGTAAGGGTTGATGGTCATGGAATTGTCAGCTGTCTCGCCTGTACTCACGAACACCTCACCAAGTGAGAAATAACGTAATGATGCCGACACTGCAGAATAGTCGCCGATGCGATAGTAGCCAGCGAGATATGCCAAATCCATATCGCCCACGAATTTGCGCAACCACGGAGTGTAGTTGAGCGACACGCCTGCTCGTGATATGGTAAATGGATATTTTGCAGGGTTCCAATATTGCGACACCACATCAGGGTCGGTAGCTGCACCCACATCGCCCATACCTGCAGCACGTGCGTCAGGAGCTATTGCCTGCGAGGTGACCGATGTCTTTATAGGGTTGAACATATCACGCTTCTCATCGGCAGCAGCGGGAAGTGTCAAGAATATAGCGACAAGAAGTGTCGCAATTTTAATAGTGATTTTCATTATCTGCTAATTGTGTAAATATATCGTGTTTTTTAAACATGCATATATATTAACGCCATACATTTCTATTTATTGCCTATTACCACAAGTTTATTACCTTTTGAGATGGCGGTACCTCCGTCGGTGGTTACATGTGCTCTATACAGGTAGACGCCTGTCTGCAGACGCGAGCCATCATCGAGCGTAAGATCCCAATTGATTGTATATGTACTATCGGTGCACACATTATTCTCCTCATGACGCCAAAGGTGTCTGCCAGACATATCGAACACATCTATCACCACACTCACATCGGCTCCTGCCCTATCGTGTGTAATCACGAAAGTGGTAGATTCGCGTGCGGGATTTTTGGTCACTGCCAGCCCAAACGCTGGTTGCAATCCCATCACCACATTAAACTGCAGGCTTGCCTCGCTCATATTGTTTTGAATGTCCCATGCACGGAACACAAGAGAGTGTGGACCTGGTGTTAGTGTGGGTATATTATAATATGTAGAGCCCGAAGTATAGGAACCGAAGTCGAACTGGAAATTGTCGTTGAGCGAGTAAGTGAGGTCTGCCCTACCATCAATTATCAGTTGAAGGTCGTGTCCGACGCCAGAACCAGAAGCATTGATGCCATCTTTATCATTTATCTGCGCCACGAAATAAGGTGTGGTATTAACGTTGCCCCCATTCACGAAATCGGGACTATTGAGGTAACAATATAGTGATGGTCCAACGGAGTCGTTAGGCGCAATATCGCTACCTCCCACAATAAAGTTGGAGCAATGGCCATTGGCTGTCACTGTACGCTCATCGTTTATGGCAAAGACATTTATAAGTCCAGTCTTATTACTATAATTAATGTCTTTTGGCACAGCAAATGTCATGTTGAAGGCTCCATTATTGACGCGTGCTGAACCGCTGAAAATAGTGTTCTGTCGGTCGGTGAATTCAAATGGATCGACGGAAAGTGAGGGGTCGTTGCCACGACAAGCTATGGTCTCGAGATTATCGCGCACATTGAGTGTCACCACACCATTGAAGGTGTCGTGTCCCTCCACATGTCCACTCACACTGGCAAGGGAGCCTGCCTTTAGTGCCACCGACTCAGTGGCTCGCGACAGAGCGATGCCGTTAATAGAATCGATTACTATACATTCCTTTGGCAGATGCAAACGCATAGCAGGGTCGCCAAGTAAAGAATATTGCAGAGCATTCTCGCAATAGCGTTTCATGGTCATATCGTTCTTAGCTCGGCGCTGTGCCTCGCCAAGAGTAATGGGGAGGTTGTCGTCATCGTAGGTGAGCACATGCTTCATAAACGATTCATTGAGCAACGTATTATAATTGGCATAAACAGTGCGTGTAGTGCCATAGAACGCCACGGTGCCTCCTTTTTTGTTGAGCATTGCTGCCTCGCCAATGGTTTCCTCGCCAGCATCGAATGGCATGATATCGCAGGCTGCCGTCACCCACAATGGCAGATTAGTGTTGTTGAAGGCAGCAAAATCTTTGATGCCTACCACCTTCTCGTGCGACAATTGCACCTCGGAACCATGACCGGCATAGTTCATAATGAGTGCACCCTGCTGCTGTTGCTTCTTGATTATTGACGTCACTTCAGGATATGTAAATCCTGATGCTGTAGACACTCGGTTGTAGGCATCCCACATCACCTTCTTCACTACATATCCGGGATGACTGCTTATCACCTTATCGGCCACATAGTTGGCATCAATCATGTGCACATTGCCATCGCCGTCGTCACCCATAAACATAATGGTGTTCTGCCATGCACCTCCATTGGCATTAGCCACATAATTAATAATTTTACTAACTACATTTTCTGCATCGACAGCATTGGAGACTGGAATTCGACCCACTGCCACATCGAGTTTATCTTTATAGAGTGGAGATAGTCCTTCGCCATCGTCGAGCATACAGAAGTAGCCATCGTCGACATAGCACGAGCGCTTGTCGAATGAGTCCTCGCTCTCATAGGCAATCAGATAATCATCGGCATTCAACGATGAACACATTGATGTACGTAGTCGGTTGTCCCACACACAATCGCCAAATAGCAAGAGGTATTTTGGTTGCTGCGCTTCACTTTCTGCGCGGTCGTACATCATTTTCAGATAATTGCGATAAGCAGCAGGATCGGGTGTACCACTCGAGAACTCGTTGTAGAGTTCGTCGGCTGGCACAATACGCACTGTCATAGAGTCGCGAAGCTCGTGCATCTCCTTCAAGCGTTGCGCTTGTGCAAGCAGCTTTTGCGATGTAGGAATAATAATGACCATATCGACATTGGTGTCGGCATGGTGGTCTTGATTGGTGATGCCATAGACATATTGTGGTACGGGCAACTGCGCCGTTGCCAAATCGGGCAAGGCATGTGGTTTTACCCATGCCATAGACACATAGTCGAGTCGTGCCTCAGATGTCGAACCGGATCTTACGGTTATGGTGACGTTGTTGGCAGTATGATCGGGGTTATTAATACTATAAGTCTTGTGCGCCTCGGTGCCGAATACATATAGAGGCTCTTGGTTGTTGAGTGATATCGAGCCAAGGGATGTGCCATTCAACGACACATCTGCCGTGCACGATAATTGTGTGGTGAGACTCACAGTGAGTCGGCCTGCTTCTGCCTCGGTATTAGCAGGCAGCGTTATGGTGTACGACTGTCCTGGCTTTATTGCATGGGTGTCGTAGAGGTTGCGTCCGCCACGATACCAAGCATGCCCATCCACCTCGTACAAGTCGTGATAGTAGTCGGGCGATGGATAGAAGGTGTTGACAAATTCCTCTGCATCAAGCGTTGGTGTGGTCTTAGTACCTTCGGTGAGGAAATAATAGCCATAGTCGGAGCAGTAGTTGCGTGTGCGTATGTCCGATTCTTTGTCGGTCCACGACACTGGGCCACGTGCAAAGAACACGCGTTTGCCACCTACCATACCCAGTTTCACCTCTGGCAAGTCGTCATCGCGCATAAGTTCATCAACACGCAACTGTTCGTTTTTTAGATTGCCACCATATCCATATATACGCACTTTGCTAATATCAGAAAATCCTGCTTGTCGAACGAGTTCATCGGTGAGCTGATACACGCCTGTTGAAGGCACACGTATCTTTGCCCACTTGCCCTTGCGCAACACACTATGCTTGGCATATCGACGTGCTCCAGGCACGGATGCAGAGTCGTCGTCGACAGCGGGGGCCTTACCAATAGCCTGCATGAGATGTGCAGCTTGCGAATGGCGTGCCACAGCCTTGCGCTGCAACATAAAACTTACAAGTAGCTGATAGCGGCCATTGCGATACACCACTGGGCAAAAAGAGGTGTGCAGCAGCGGACGCTTACGATTGAGTGCCACAGAGGTATTCAACTGGGGCATAGCAGGTGGCAAGGCATCGGTTAAGGCACGATAGCGTTCCACTTCTACCTGTGGCATGTCGACAAACTCAGGATAGAGCAATTGCATGGTGTACACACTGTCTGCATAGAGTGCTGGCAGCTCTTCCATATTGGTAAATTCGGGCACGCCTGAGTCGGCACTCACCTCGCTTGCGGTGAGATTGAAAAATTTCTGCGCTGCTGCCGGCATGGCTGCAAGCACGAGTAGCAAGGCTATGATTAGTGATTTATTGCGCAAAGTGTATATGAAAAGTGTATATGAATATATATTATTATTCGTGATTATGCATTTACTTGCAGTTGAACGACAGCACCTGACGATCTTCAAGATATCCCTCCAAATGGTCGTCGATACTTACGGGTCCTACCCCTGCTGGAGTACCGGTATATAGAATATCACCAGTCTTCAGTGTGAAGTATTGCGATATATAACTAATGAGTTCATCAACCTTGTAGAGCATCTCGCTGGTGCAACCTTGCTGCACGGTATTGCCGTTGATATCGAGATGAAAGTGTATGGCTTGTATGTCGCGAAACTTCTCTATTGGCACCCATTCACCGATGGCTGCAGCACCATCGAAGCCCTTGCACATATCCCACGGCAGTCCTTCCTTTCGCAGTTGCTGCTGCAACTGGCGCGCGGTGAAGTCGATGCCTAAGGTAACAGCATCGTAATAACGCGGTGCAAAGCGTTGCGGTATGGTCTTGCCTAAACGCGATATGCGCACTACAAGTTCTGCCTCGTAATCAATCTGACCGAGATGATCGGGCACGAAGAAAGGCTTATGATCCTTAAGTAGTGCCGAGTCGGCTTTTGTGAAAATTACGGGCTTCTCTGGTTTATATAACGCTCCATTTAGCTCTTTATTGTGTTCGGGGTAGTTCATACCTACGGCAAAAATCTTCATAGCATGGGAATATTATGTTGTGTAATAATAATATAAATAAAGAAGGAATGGGATAAAAACAAGGGAGCCGCAGAGAGATATGCACCCCCTACGGCTCCGTAAAATTATGCGTGATTACACCATTATATGTTGACACACAAAGGTGTAGCACTTACTAAGCTATAAATTACTCAGCAGAAAGAGTGAAGCGCTTGTAAGCAACAATCTTCAGATCCTTGTCCTGCTTCTTGAGGAAGTCGGCAACGCTCTGCTTGTCGCCATCGCCAAACTGGAACTCCTGGCAAACGAGGCAGTTCTCCTTAAGGAACTTG
>CAKQAD010000045.1 GCA_934215545.1 uncultured Prevotella sp. | reverse complement strand
AAGAGGTTGAGCTTTACAGTGTCGAGGAAGTCCATGGCATCGGGCTGTGGATCGTCGAGTATCTCCTTGATTGTAGACAGCCAGTTGTTGAGCTCGGTGTCGTCGTTGATATTCTGGTTGTCGTTCTCCTTATACTTCCAGTGTGCGGCAAATCCCTGTTCAGCCACTTCGTCCATGTGGTCGGAGCGTATCTGCACCTCTATCCATTTGCCTTGTTTCGACATCAGCGTAACGTGCAGAGCCTGATAGCCGTTGGCTTTGGGGTGGTTCACCCAATCGCGCAGACGGTCGGGGTGCGACTTGTATATCTGACTGATAGCCACATATATCTTAAAGCACTCGTTGATCTCTTCGGTGCGCACATTTGGAGTGTAGATTATTCTTACGGCAAGGATGTCGTAAATCTCATCGAAAGTGACGTGCTTGTTCTGCATCTTGTTCCAAATGGAATAAGGGCTTTTTACACGTGCCTTGATTTCGTATTGTATGCCCATCTTGTCGAGTGCCTCGCGTATGGGGCTTGTGAATGTGGCGAAGATATTGTCGCGTTGGGCTTGTGTGTCGGCGAGCTTATTCTTGATATATGTGTACTCGTCGGGATGCTCGTATTTGAAAGACAGGTCTTCGAGCTCCGTCTTTATTTTGTTCAGACCCAGACGATTGGCAAGCGGTGCGTAGATGTAGAGTGTCTCGCCAGCAATCTTATATTGCTTGTTGGCAGGCTGCGACTGCAGTGTGCGCATGTTGTGCAGGCGGTCGCATATTTTGATGAGTATCACGCGGATGTCGTCGCTCATCATCAGCAGCAACTTCTTGAAGTTCTCGGCTTGTGCCGATGCCTGCTCGCCGAATATACCACCAGAAATTTTTGTCAGACCATCGACAATTTGTGCTATCTTCTCGCCGAAGATATTGGAAATGTCCTCGACGGTGTAGTCGGTGTCTTCCACCACATCGTGCAGCAGTGCTGCGCATATACTGGTGGATCCGAGGCCCATCTCTTCCACGGCAATGCGTGCCACGGCGATGGGGTGCATGATATAGGGCTCGCCCGACAGTCGCCTTACACCTTTGTGGGCCTGTCGTGCAAAGTTGAATGCTTTGGTTATGATGTCAACTTTCTTTCGGTGTCGTGACGCAAGATAGATGTCGAGTATTTCTTGAAACGCTCCCTCTATGAGTTTGTCGTCGGCTTCCTCTCTCTGTTGGTCTTTCAGTTTCTGGTCGTCCATGATTCAGGTCTCCTATATCATTAGATGTTAAAGTTGGTATGTGGCTCTGTGTGTGGGCAGCATTACTTCACCCTTAGTTTCTTTCCGGCGCGTATGTTGGTGCCCTTTATATTGTTGAGCTTCTTCAGTTTCTTCACAGTGGTGCCATTGCGGCGTGCGATGTCCGACAGAGTGTCGCCATTGCGTATGCTCACCTCGCGCTTACCATGTCTTGATCTGCCCTTCTTTCTGCCTCGTGCCGAGCTCTTGCTTCTTGAAGAGTAGCTGCGTTTTGATGAGTAGGCAGGAGCATCGTCGTTCACCTGCACCTCAGAACGCTTGCTCAGCAATACGTCGGGGCGATAGGCATAGATAGAGTCTTCGTTGTCGATAAACTGGTTGACGAGCATGTCAGGGAGGCGCAGTGACGATGGCTTTGTAGAGCCGTTGACGATGTCGCGGCGATACTGTGGGTTGAGCTGTCGCAGCTGTTGAATGTCGATGTCGAGCACCTTTGCCACCTGCTCCAGATGCACATCGCGGCTAACCATGATGGTGTCGGTCTTGTCGGGCAGCGTAGCCTCCATCGGGCAGATGTTGTGCTCGCAGTAGTAGTTCATTATATAGTTGGCTGCGATAAATGCAGGCACATATCCTCTTGTCTCCTTTGGAAGGTAGGGATATATCTGCCAATAGTCGGTGGCACCCTTAGAGCGGTGTATGGCCTTGTTGATGGCCTCTGGTCCGCAGTTGTAAGCGGCAATCACCAGGTTCCAGTCGCCGAATATCTTATATAGGTCGCGCAGGTATTGTGCTGCTGCATACGATGAGAGCACTGGGTCGCGGCGCTCGTCGACCAGTGAGTTCACCTCAAGGCCATATTGTTTAGCGGTGGTGATCATGAACTGCCACAATCCAGTGGCGCCCACTCTCGACACTGCGTTGGGGTTGAATGCCGATTCTATCACTGGCAGATATTTCAGTTCGAGAGGCAGACCATATGTTTCGAGTGCCTCTTCGAAAATAGGAATGTAGAAGTTTTGTGCTCCGAGCATAACGCTCACCGAGCGGCGCAGGCGTCCGCTATATCTGTCGATGAATTTCTGCACTACATCGTTGTAGGGCATCTCCATCACTGTAGGTATGCGCGACAAGCGCTCTTTATACACCTCGCGGTCGAACACGGGGTTTACGTTGCTCATGTTGCAGTCGGGCTTGGCTTTAAGATATGTCTTGCTGTTGTATACTTCCAGCAACGAGTCGTAGTCGCAGGTGAGTGCTTCTGGCACGTCGATAATTTCTTTTTGTCCTTGGGCATTGGTCACGGTGATTTCGGTTTCGTCGTTGTTGCTCTGTGCGAGCATAGGGGTTGTAAAAATCGCGGTGGCAATCAATACTAATGTCTTTTTCATCAAAAAATATGTATTCTTATTAATGTATTCTTATTGTTGTTTGTCGTTGTTGATAATATGGCATGGCTGCCATTGGCAGCATCTAGAAGTTGAGGCTGCAACTCATTCCAAGGCTGTTTTGCTTTATGGGGTTGCGCTCTTGCTTGTTGGTTATTATCGTTGGCTCAATCTTCAGACTAAGGTCCTTTGATATGTCGAACTCCGATAGTGATGCGTCGACATAGGCATCGACCACGCTCAGTGCGTAGACGCCTATCAGGCAGAAGAAGCTCAAGTCGCGCCAGCGGCGGAATTTATCCTTTCTCTTGCGGAACAATTCTTGATATCTCGCCTTGTTCGATTCGTTGATTTTTGCTCCGAGGTGCAGAAACTGGTTGTAGCTTTGCGTGTTCGGATCGTTGTCCATGATGTCCATGTAGGCTTGCGAGTAGTCGCGAAACATCTGGTTGTTCCAGCGCATGGCATATGCGCATCCCACGAAGCCACCATAGACGAATGGCAGTTTCCAGTATTTGCGGTTGTATATCTGTCCGGCGCCAGGCAACACTATTGCCAGCCACATTGCCCGTTTGGGGTTTGGCCGCCATGTGGCCCAGTCGCGTCGTTTCTTATGTGGCACGCTGTCGGTGGCTGCGAGCAGGCTGATGGTGTCTTCTCGTGTCAGCATCTGTGGCACGCTGATGGTGCTGTCGTTGGCAACGAAGGGCTTTTCGGTGCTTTGCATGGCGCCATCTTTTTGTGCCCATGTGCTGGCAGCCATTGCCCACATGCCTATGACGAGTGTCATGATGCGTAGCGTGTGCCTAAGGCGTGATATTGCTGTTGATTCGGTCATTCGCTTTTATTTCATCTTGTCGAAAATGCTCATGATGCGCTCCAGCTCTTCGTCGTTGGCGAAGGGTATTGTTATCTTTCCTTTTCCCTTGGCTGAGCATGTCATCTGCACCTTTGTCTGCAGAAAGTCAGAAAGGTGGCTGCGTAGAGCGTTATACTCTTCTGGCAGTTTCGTCTTTGCTATAATCTTCTTCTTGCCGCTCTCAACGTCGTCGCCGTTTTTGAGCATCTGTGCCATTTCCTCTACTTTGCGCACGGAGTAGCCGTTTTTCACCACTTCGTTGAACAGTTTTATCTGTAGCGATGGCGAGTCGATGGCGAGCAAGGCGCGTGCATGGCCCATATCTATCTCCTTCTTTTGCAGTGCTATCTGCACTTGTGCCGGCAGACGTAGCAGTCGGAGGTAGTTGGTAATGGCAGTGCGGCTCTTGCCCACACGCTCCGACACCTTTTCTTGTGTCATGCCTTCGGCGTCGAGCAGGTGTTCATAAGCGAGAGCTATCTCTATGGCGTTGAGGTCTTCGCGCTGTATGTTCTCTACGAGCGCCATTTCCATCACGTTCTCGTCTTTGATGGTGCGGATGTAGGCAGGAATAGCTTCCAGTCCAGCTATCTGCGAAGCACGCCAGCGACGCTCGCCAGCAATTATCTGAAAGCGCTCGTCGGCTACCTGTCGCAGGGTGATAGGTTGTATGATGCCTATCTCTCGGATGCTTGCAGCGAGTTCTTGCAGCGCCTCTTGGTCGAAGTCGCGACGAGGCTGGTTGGGGTTGGCTTCTATCTGGCTGAGGGGCACCTCATTGATTGTTGATGTGCCCTGCGTGCGCACACCACCAGTGTCGATGAGTGCGTCGAGCCCTTTGCCTCCCTCGATGTCGTCGAGTCCGCGTCCGAGCACGCTTCTATTGTATTTCTTGTGTACTGCCATTTGATTGTGTTGTTGTTCTTTCGTTCTTGTTAATGATTTCCTTGGCTAATGCCAGGTGGTTTTTAGAGCCAGCCGAGTCGGCATCGTATAATATCACGGGCAGTCCGTGGCTTGGGCTCTCGCTGAGTTTCACATTGCGCTGTATGACTGTCTTGAACACCAGTTCCTGGAAGTGTCGCTTCACCTCGTCGTATATTTGGTTGGCAAGGCGCAGACGGCTGTCGTACATGGTAAGTAGGAATCCCTCTATCTCCAGGCTTGGGTTGAGCTTGCTCTTGATGATTTTTATGGTGTTGAGCAGCTTGGTGATGCCTTCAAGGGCGAAGTATTCGCACTGCACGGGGATTATTACCGAGTCGGCAGCGGTGAGCGCATTGACGGTGATAAGGCCCAGTGATGGACTGCAGTCGATGAGTATGTAGTCGTAGTCGTCGCGTATTTGGTCGAGCATGTTCTTGATAACGCGCTCTCGCTTTTGCAGATTGAGCATTTCTATCTCGGCACCCACAAGATCGATGTGGCTTGGGATGATGTCGAGGCCGTTGATGTCGGTGGTGTAGACGGCATCGTGCACATCGGCATGGTCGATGATACATTCGTAGAGCGAGCAGTCGATTTGCTGTATGTCTACGCCCAGTCCGCTTGAAGCGTTGGCCTGAGGGTCGGCATCCACTACGAGCACCGACTTCTCAAATGTGGCGAGCGATGCTGCGAGGTTGATTGTTGTTGTTGTTTTGCCAACTCCGCCTTTCTGGTTGGCCAATGCAATTATCTTTCCCATGTCAAGTGAAAATTATTCGGCAAAGTTACATATTTTATGTGAGATAAGGCTGAATTAAACCTTTTTTCGTACATTTGCATGTGAAATAAAAGCAAAATTTATGAATGTTAAAAGACCATTGATACTTGTTTCCAACGATGACGGCTATCATGCCAAGGGTATAAACTCGCTTATCGACATGCTCACCGACATTGCCGACATCGTGGTGTGTGCTCCAGAATCGGCACGCTCAGGATTTGCCACTGCATTCTCTGCCACTGTGCCTTTGCGCCTGAAGCCACGACGTATGCAGGATGGCATGCAGATGTGGTCGTGCAATGGCACACCGGTAGACTGTGTGAAGCTGGCGCTCGACCAACTCCTCGACGGGCGTCTGCCAGACATGGTTATTGGTGGCATTAATCATGGCGACAATGGCTCTGTCAACGTGCACTATAGCGGCACAATGGGCATTACCATTGAGGGATGTATGAAGTATATCCCTTCTGTGGGATTCTCGTTGTGCGACTTCTCTAACGATGCCGACTTCTCGCCGCTGCGCCCTTATGTGCGCCAGATTGTGCAGAAAGTGTTGCGCGAGGGCCTGCCAAAGGGTGTGTGCCTGAATGTTAACTTCCCTAAACTCAAGGAGTTTAAGGGCGTAAAGGTGTGTCGTATGGCACACGGCACATGGTATAACGAGTGTGCCAAGATGCGCCATCCGCATGGCTACGACTATTTCTGGATGACGGGATCTTACAGAAATGATGAGCCTGAAGCCGACGACACCGACAACTGGGCGCTTACGCATGGCTATGTGGCAATAACGCCTACACGTATTGATGTCACCGACTACGACACTCTGAAAAACTGGCACTTATGAAATACTATCTGATTGTGGGAGAGGCGAGTGGCGACCTGCATGCCTCGCACCTGATGAAGGCATTGCGCGATGTCGACGATAATGCCGAATTCCGATTCTTCGGAGGCGACATGATGCAGGCAGTTGGTGGACACCGCGTGCGCCACTATCGTGAACTTGCTTATATGGGATTTGTGCCGGTGCTCATGCATCTGCCCACAATATTGCGCAATATGGCTATGTGTAAGCGCGACATTGTGGAATGGCAACCTGATGCACTGATTCTTGTCGACTATCCGGGTTTTAACCTCGATATCGCCAAGTATGTGCATGCCAACACTTCAATACCTGTCTACTACTATATCTCGCCGAAGATATGGGCCTGGAAGGAGTGGCGCATAAAGCGCATAAAGCGTGATGTCGACGAGATGTTTTCTATCTTGCCTTTTGAAGTGCCTTTCTTCGAGCAGAAGCATCACTACCCGATACACTATGTGGGCAATCCCACTGCCGAAGAGGTGCGACAGTTTAAGGCTGCTTACACAGAAACGGGCGACGAATTCCGTTGTCGACACAAGCTTTCCGATAAGCCCATCATTGCCTTGCTGGCTGGTAGCCGACGACAGGAAATAAAGGATAATTTGCCTGCAATGATAGATGCTGCAAGTCGCTTTAAAGACTATCAGCTGGTGTTGGCTGGAGCACCCGGAATTCCCTGCGAATACTACCGTGAGTTTATTAAAGATAGGGCAGTCGCACTGGTTCAAGACGATACCTATGCACTACTATCTAATTCGCGTGCAGCCGTTGTTACGAGTGGCACGGCAACTCTCGAAACGGCACTTTTTGGTGTGCCCCAGGTGGTGTGCTACAAGACTCCGTTGCCACACTTCATTGCTTTCTGTCGCCGCCATGTGCTGAAGGTGAAATATATATCGTTGGTAAATCTGATTGCCGATGCCGAAGTGGTGCGCGAGCTTGTTGCAGACACCTTCTCAGTGCAGAATATAGCAAACGAACTACAACAGCTTCTGCCTGATGGCGATAGCCGGCAGCAAATGCTCAATGGTTATGGCGAGGTGGTGAAGCGTATTGGTGCCGACAGTCCGTCGGTGAGTGCTGCACACATCATGTTTGAGCTTGCTAAGAAATGATGCATAAATCGATTGGCAAAAAAATCCGCAAAAGTACAATCTTGCGCAAGCTATTGCAAGCGATTTGAATAGATTATAATATAGTATTAACAGGTATAAAGTAATTAAATAAATATGAAGTTAATTTTTAAATATTTTTTTATTTC
>CAKQAD010000044.1 GCA_934215545.1 uncultured Prevotella sp. | reverse complement strand
TGTGGCAAGTTCTTTCATCTTGCCACCGATTTTCTCAACAACAATAACTCCGATATTGCCAGAACGATGTCTTTTTTACCTTTAAACATAGTTAAAAAACCTTTTGCGTCACCCAAAATTAGGTGACACAAAGATACAAAATATTGTTTATCAATCAGTTATAAAATAAGTGTTTTTTGAGTGACGAAGTCAGGGGAAACGCCTTTTTTCATTAAACCCAAATCGGTCATTAGATTTTTGAAAAGAATACATAGCATCCTAATAATAATACATAGCATCCTAATAATATTCTAAATTCGGTCTAATGACCGATTTGGGTTTAAGCAATCTATAACGTATAAAGTGTCGTTGTCTACAGAGAAGTGTATGTCGTAGCCATCAAACATCATTCCATACACTTTATTAGGGTCGGAATGGTAGTGCGGACGGGGATCAAGAGCAAGCACATCCTTAAGATTGGCAATTTGGGCATCGGTGAGCTCTTTGGCAACCTCTGCGCCAATATTAACAACGAGGCGATGCAAGGCATGAGTGTCTACAAAGCCACTTCGGGCATCAGGGTGAGCATCTGCATATACTATATACGGCTTGATGTCGTATATAGGGGTGCCATCCATGAGGTCTGCCCCAAGCACATGTAGCACAGGACCATGCAGATTGTCAAAATCTACACTGCCGAGCCTCACCGACGATAGGCCAATAGGGTTCGGACGGAAAGGCGAGCGTGTGGCAAACACTCCCATGCGTTCATTACCACCAAGTAGGGGAGGGCGCACCAGTGGACTATTGGCGGCATGCTTGTTGGCAGAAAAACCCCACAAAAGCCACAGATAGTCGAAGGATTCTATACCACGCAAATAGTCAGCATTGCGATATTCATCGCAAAATTCTATGACACCTTGCAGGTTAGTGGCAAGTCCTGCTTGTTTAGGAATTCCGAATTTAGTGCCGAAAGGAGAATGGAAGGTGGCTATTTGTTTCAGTTGCATGTGTGAATAAAAATCATGTGTGAACAAAAATCATGTTATTCCTTTATCTTATCCCAAGCAGCATTTTGTGATGCATTGATAGAAAACAGTATGTTATAAACCGATTCCTTTTCTTTTTGTGTGCCCTTTCCCTTGTAGATGTTGGCAAGCTCATCGCGCTTATAGTCGGTCCATATCTGTGGCAGCAGACTCATAGGGCGGTCTGTATGTGCCTTCTTCAATAGGGTTTCTATTGCTGTAGTGATATTGGTGCGACCGCGCTCTGCATTTGTAGCCATTTCGTCGAGCCCATTGCGATAGTAGTCATATTGCAATTGGCGGAAAGGATGCATGGCACCATCAAGATAGTCGTTGATAATAGCAAACCTGTTGCGCGAAGAGTCGAAGGCTTTCCAACCTGGATAGTTGAGGTTTTGGGCATTGTTGGCAAGATTCATGCAACGTTGTAGAACATCCTCTCCACCCATAGGAGCAAACGAATCAAGGTCGATGCCAATAATCAGGTAAGCATAGTAGGCAATGAGTGCTGTTAGCTGATTGTCTATCTGCTCTTCGTTGAACTGAAGTTGGTCGAACTGGGCATATTCAAAGTTGAAATCGTTGTCGGTATTGTTGTATAATGTAGTGGTGTAGGCTGAATTGTAAACGGGGCGATTAGCCTGTATAACAGCTTTGCAGGTGAACACATTGGTAGAGTTGTCGTATTGACTCACCGTGATGTTGAAGTTGCAGCCGATGCGCTCATTACGCTGAAACTGCAATGCAGTCCATTGTCGCTCGTTGATGAATTGCGTCAGCGTCTGTTCCAATTCATTAAATATGGCATCGTCAGTGCCTTGTATTTGCGAGTGGTTTATGGTGACACGGGCATTGAGTTCTTGACAACGTGCTGTGAATGGTGTCAGGAGTGCAATTATAGCGACAAGCAATAATGTGTAGAACCTTTTCATGATGCGTAGGTATTGAATATTGGTGTGTGGTTATTTTGCTGACATGACAACGCAAAGTTCGTCAACGATATCTTTTGCCGTTTCCGTCTTTGGCTTTTTGGAATACGTCTTCTTGCCTTTGACGGAAATAATATCTATCTGATTGTCGTCCGACTTGAAGCAAGTGCCCTTGTTCTGAAGAGAATTGAGCACTATAAAGTCGGCATTTTTCTTATGAAGCTTATGCTCTGCATTAGCCTCCTCATCGTTGGTTTCAAGGGCGAAAGCCACAATGGTCTGATGTTCTCCTTTCATCTCGCCAAGAGTGGCGGCAATGTCAGGATTAGCCAATAGGTGTATGTCCATATTGTCGGCATTGCGCTTAATCTTTGTATCGGCTATCGTTGCAGGACGGAAGTCGGCAACAGCAGCGCAAAGTATGGCAGCATCTGCATCGGCAAAGTGGGTGGTGGCTGCATCGTACATCTCACGGCACGACTCAACATCTATGCGGTTTATGGCGGCACTGCATTGAAGCGATACCGGACCAGCAATTAGAGTCACCTCAGCACCGCGCTTGCAACATTCTTCGGCTATGGCAAATCCCATCTTGCCACTCGAATAATTGCCGATGAAACGCACAGGGTCTATCTTCTCATATGTTGGACCTGCTGTTATCATTATGCGCTTGCCTTGAAGGAGTGTTGAATGTTGATCATTAGAACATTTGTGCTCAAAAAAATGGTCTATATGGTCAACAATCAATGCTGGCTCTTCCATGCGTCCCTTGCCCTCAAGACCTGATGCTAAAAATCCCGACTGAGGTTGAATGATATGATTGCCAAACGACACTAGCGTCTGTATGTTGCGTTGTGTGGTAGGGTGGGCAAACATGTCAAGGTCCATTGCAGGGGCAATGAACACAGGCGCCTTCATAGAAAGATAGGTGGTGATGAGCATGTTGTCGGCAATGCCATTGGCCATCTTGCCCAAAGTAGAAGCAGTGCATGGTGCCACGATCATGGCATCAGCCCAAAGGCCAAGGTCGACGTGAGAGTTCCAAGTGCCGTCGCGTTGTGAAAAAAACTCCGACACCACAGGCTTGTGGGTAAGTGCTGATAGCGTGATAGGGGTTATAAATTCCTTGCCAGCAGGCGTTATAACCACTTGTACTTCGGCGCCACGCTTTATCAGCTCGCGAATGAGCAGACACGACTTATAGGCTGCTATCGACCCCGTAATTCCCAATACTATGTGTTTTCCTTTGAGCATAATGGCTTATATATTTATGTATTTAATTAGTTGTTGCTTTAAGTAGCTTCAAGCGTATGCGTGTGAGCACTTGCTTGGTGTTGAAGGTGAAGTCGCCATTCATCATCCATGTGTAGTAAGATGGATCAGTGCGTATGATGTCTGCTACAGCTCGTCCGCGGTACTTGCCGAAATTGAATGTCTCGAAGCGACATGGCTTCCCATCGGCATCGAGCACTTGTTTACCGTTAGCATCTACCTTTGGTTTCCACACTATGCGGCCAGCGAAATCTACATTGTCATTTTGTTTTGAGAATTCAGCAAGCTCCTCCATGTTGTTGTTCAGACAACGTTCAGGCTCCTCCTGGCGTTCTGCTGAGTAGTAGTCGAGTTCAGCCATTAGTACACGATATGTAGCCTCGGTGTCTTCATCGGCACGATGTGCCGTGAAGTCATCTTCCATCTTTCTGCCACAGTAGAATTTATATGCTGCAGCAAGGTTGCGGCGCTCCATTTTGTGAAATATAGTTTGGGCATCGATAAGATTGCATTTCGAAAAGTCGAAGTTGATTCCTGCACGCAAAAACTCTTCAGCAAGCATAGGTATGTCGAAGTGGTTGGAGTTGAAACCTGCAAAGTCGCAACCTGCAAAGTCGGCGTTAAGGCTGGGAGCAACATCCTTGAATGTGGGGGCGGTAGTAACATCAGCATCGCTTATACCTGTGAGCTCAGTCACCTCATGGGGTATTGGTTTCTGTGGATTTATAAGTAGATTTTTACGCTGTTCGGTGCCATCTGTGTTCACTCTTATATATGATATTTGTATGATGCGGTCGTGTACCATATCGAGTCCTGTTGTCTCAAGGTCGAACACAATCAGTGGTCGTGTTAAGTTTAATTTCATTTAGATTATATCTTCCGTTGTTGGGTTATGATTTACTAATTACTAAAAAACACATAATGAGAGTGTGTCAAAAAAGCCATATCATGGATGGTTGTTTTTTGGCGCACCCTCATTGTTGCGTTATTATATATTGTTGCTGTATGGTGTATTAATCGTTGAGCAACATTGGCATGATTAACATAAGTATTTCCTGATTTTCAGGCTGTGTAGTAGGCAGCACAACGCCTGCACGACTTGGGTCGGCAAGTTCTATTGTCACCTCATCGCTTGCCAGATTGTTCAGAATTTCGTACATAGCACTACCTTTAAAACCTATATCCATGCTCACACCAGTGTAGTCGCATGCTAAGCTTTCCTTGGCGCTTGTAGCGAAGTCAATGTCTTCAGCGGTAAGTTGCAAGCGCTGGCTTTCAACATGGAATCTTACCAACTGGCTGCTCTCGCTGGCAAATGGTAGCACACGCTTTATGGCACCCATGAGTGTGCGACGATCGGCATTAATGCAGTTGGTGTTATTTGAAGGAATTACAGAGTTGTAGTTGGGATAGCGTCCTTCGATAAGACGGCAGTGAAGCATGCCACCACCATAACTTATCTCAGCCATTTTGCTGTCGAAGCGTATCACCACATCATCTTCAGTCTTTGGCAAAACGCTCTTAAGCAATTGGGCTGGCTTCTGAGGAAGAATGAACGATGTAGGAACATCGCTGTTGATTGTCAATATGCGGTTGCGCACAAGTTTATGACCATCGGTGGCAACGATGGTAAGGTTATCGGCTGTCAGATCGAAGTATACACCTCCCATCACCGGACGTATCTCGTCTACAGATGTAGCAAATAGCGAGCGAGAGATATTCTCGGCAAGAATAGTAGAGCTGAGTGTAAGATCGGTAGCATTGTCGGCAAGTGGAAGCATGGTGGGGTAGTCGTCGGCAGGTTGGGCGGTGAGTTTGTAAGCACCATTCTGATATTCTATCTCCACATTAAGACTCTGCTCGTCAATGATAAAGTGCAGGGGCTGTTCGGCCAACTCCTTTACAGCTACAAGCAGAGTGCGACTAGACATGGCGAAACGGGCGTTGCCGTCACATTCGTCCAACTCTATAGTCGACTGCATGACATTTTCGTTGTCACTTGCGGTGAGAGTCAAAGTGTTGCCAGACACTTCAAACAAGAAACAATCTAATATGTTCAGGGTGTTCTTGCTGTTAATGACTTTTGCGAGAGTTTGTAGGCGTGCATTTAGCGTGCCACTTGATAGTGTGAATTGCATTGGTGTTATCTTTTTAAATATTGTTCGTATCTGTATGTGCAAAAATAGTAAAAAAAGTTTGAGTAGCAGAAAAACTCAGATAAAAGTTTTTTATTTTACAACAATTTTAGTAATTTCGCAAAAACAAAAAATAATTGCTCATATTCTACATGGAAAACAAATAAGAGCAACTGCATTAATAATAATTTTAACAACAAATAAGAAACACAAGAAAATGGAATTACAAGGTAAAATTATAGCAGTTCTTCCTGAGCGTAGCGGCACTTCAGCACGTGGTGACTGGAAAACACAAGACTATGTGGTTGAAACACACGACAACTATCCTCGCAAAATGGTGTTCAATGTGTTTGGTGCTGACAGAATTGCACGTTTCAACATACAGGTTGGTCAAGAGGTAACGGTGTCTTTCGACATCGATGCACATGAGTACAATGGACGTTGGTTCAATAATATCCGTGCTTTTGATGTGCGTCCTGTAGATCCTGCTTCTGTTGGTGCACAGCCTGGCGTTATGCCTGGTTCTGTGTTTGGCTCGGCTCCAGCTGCCGATCCTTTCTCGGCTCCAGTTGCACCAGGTCAGCCACAGGCAGAACCTGCCGACAACACTAATGATTTGCCTTTTTAATTGATAATGCACAGGTGGTAGTTATCGAGCAATTTGTTGATATAATAGCTCGTTAATACGAATATATTATTTAATAATGCGCCTTGCAACAACATGCTTATGTGTGTATATTATGCACATAATGTAATAATTGTTGCAAGGCGTATATTTTTTATAGTATCCCTAATAATGTTATAAAAAAAGCCTGAATGTTGAAGCATTCAGGCTTTTTGCTATGTTTATGTTGCTATAAAAGCATCTTATACAAGACCTTTGCCGTGGCAGTTCTTGAACTTCTTTCCACTGCCGCAAGGACATGGATCGTTGCGACCAGGCAGTTTGTCTTTCACAAGTGGGGTGTGGTTGGCTGCATTCTCACGTGTGTCGTGTTGTGCTGCAGCATGCTGTGGCTCATCGTTCAGATCTACCTTTTGCTCGGTATAGTTCTGACGCTGTGTGTGCTCCTCTGGAGCAGCCTCACGCACTTCTTCTTGACGCTGCATTTCAGGTATCTGTCCGCGTGTCAAGATAGAGGCGATGCGGTTGTTCATGTCGTTCACCATAGAGTCGAAGAGTTTAGCACTCTCGAGTTTAAAGATGAGCAGAGGGTCTTTCTGTTCGTAAGACGCATTCTGCACACTATGGCGCAACTCGTCGAGCTGTCGCAGATTCTCTTTCCAGCAATCGTCGATGATATGGAGCATGATGACGCGCTCAAACTGTTTAACCACATCCTTTGCCTCTGTGCGATAGGCCTCTTTAAGATTGCAAGGAATGTTGTATACGCGCTTTCCATCAGTGATAGGCACCATGATACGCTCGTAGATAGCGCCTTGATTCTCTTCCACCTCTTTTATAATAGGCCATGCAACGCTTTCAATGCGGTCTGTCTTGCGCTTGAAGGTGGCCATTGCGCTTTGGAATGAACGCTCTTCAAGGTCGTCGTGCTTGGCATTTTCGAACTCTTCTTCGCTGAATGGGCATTCCATTGCGAGCACCTTCAAGAACTGCTCGCGGCAGCCCTCGTAGTCGTTTGTTTCGATAATATTCACTACACGATCCCAGATGATGTTGGTTATATCCATGCCAATGCGCTCGCCCATGAGTGCATGACGGCGTTTTTCGTATATAACGGTGCGCTGCTTGTTCATCACATCATCGTATTCAAGCAAGTGCTTACGTATACCGAAGTTGTTCTCTTCGACCTTCTTCTGGGCACGCTCTATACTCTTTGAAATCATAGGGTTCTCAATACGATCGCCCTCCTTGAAGCCAAGACGGTCCATAAGGCTTGCTATACGCTCAGATGCAAACAGGCGCATAAGCTTGTCTTCAAGAGATACGTAGAACACAGAACTTCCAGGGTCGCCCTGACGGCCGGCACGACCACGCAACTGGCGGTCTACACGACGGCTCTCATGGCGTTCTGTACCAATAATGGCCAAACCGCCAGCAGC
>CAKQAD010000043.1 GCA_934215545.1 uncultured Prevotella sp. | reverse complement strand
AGGTTGATTCCATCAAGGTGAATGGAATGCAGATAGGCGGCACAGGAAGCGGTAATGGTGGTGTCTATGTAATTGGACTGAATGATTCTACTCCTGCATCTGATAGCAACGTTTATTCTGCTAGACGTTCTAGAATGGAGTTTATAAATAGGCTCACCGACAACACCGCAAAGGGCACAGTAACTTGGGAGAAGGTGCAGAAGTTCCTGCAAGGATTGACCGCCGAAGACTTGTCTCAGTTTAAGAAGGGCGCAACCTTCGGAGAGTTCATTCAGGGAATGCTCTTCGGTACTGGCGGCAGAATTGATGGATTGGGCAATGCTGAGTTTGAGAGTATCACATCTCGAAGCTCAATTATAGCAAAGGAACTCATCGTGAACAGACAGACTGCCATGGAAAGCAATTTCGTCTTCACAGAGAGTGGTATGGTTGAGTCGGTTGTGGAGATTCCTGCGGCAACGGAAGGCGGCAATGTAACTTACGACTTGAAGCTTCAGAAGCGGTGGGATAATGATTTCACGGCATTCAAGGAGAATGATGTGATATTGGCATCAATCAATACATTGACGGAAAACGGCAAGTATTATGATATGTGGCTGCGAGTGTTATCGGTGAACACCGTAACGAATACCATTACGGTTGTCTGTTATCCCGACAACGAATGTCCTAGCAAGAAGAACTATCCACCTTGCGAGTTGGCTAGGCTGATTCGTTGGGGAAATGCGGTGGATGAAGACAGACAGAGCTGCTGGTACATATCATCATCCGAGGGCTTACTCGTGTGGCTCGACCACGTTACAAAGCCTATAATCGACAAGACGAACTATTCCCTTGCGATGGGTAAGCTGCCAGATGCGCTGTCGTTCTTATTTCAAGACTTCCCTACCGCCAACAAGCGTGATGGAGCGTTCTATGCTAAGTGGATGATGGCTGCATCATTCCAACAGATAGATTATCAAGGAAATCCAATCTACACGACAAGAGACAGAGGTGTGTGGAGCTTATCTGTCGCTCAAAGCGAGAATCCTTACCGCAATGGTGACAGGACGATTGATACCGTCTATTATCTCGGATGCAAATGGCAGTGCCTCGAAGACAAGACAACAAAGCCGCCGACATATTCATCTACCGCTTGGGCATTCGTTGAGGGCAACCCGTATTTTACACTCGAAATGCTATCATCGAAGCTGTGGAACTTCCGTCTCAACGACCTAATGGCAACGAATGCTGATGGCTCTTGGAAGGTGTTCACTACTCTATCAGTGGTTGGAAGGCTCTACAATCAGGACGTTACGGACTCGATGGTAAATGTTGTATGGACTAGGGATAGCGGAGACCCAACGGCAGACAACAAATGGGCACTCTCTCACGCCAACTGCGGATTGTCGGTTGATTTGACGTACGAAGACCTCGGTGGTTCTGCATTCAAGGTAGGAACGGTGG
Source organism: uncultured Prevotella sp. (assembly GCA_934215545.1). Classification (GTDB taxonomy): domain Bacteria; phylum Bacteroidota; class Bacteroidia; order Bacteroidales; family Bacteroidaceae; genus Prevotella. The sequence continues at coordinate 6,280 of CAKQAD010000043.1, read as the reverse complement.
TATTCCGCTGCGAGGCGCAAATCAAGGATGGAGAGACGATGTATTCTGAGGATGTGAGTGTTAGTTTCTGAATAATGTTGAACTTTAAAATAAATAGAATATGGCTAAAGAATTAGCGGTTAGCGTTGACAAGATGATGGAGATACAGCCTACGGCTTACTCTCAGTCCGTCAGCATAGAAATAGTTGGAAATATCATCAACAGACAGCAATATGATGGTATCGAAGGCTCATTCTCTCCCGACTTCTCTATTCGCCCTTGTACGATGTTTCCAGCCTGCTATCTCATTGACCCCGATAACCCAGGCGAGACAACGACCTGTAACAGCCTTCTTGATTCATTCAAGTGGTCTGAGGTAACATCAAGCGGAATTGTTGTCGTTGCCACAAGTGAGAATGCAAGTGTAAAGGCTGGATATGAAGCCGTGAGGGAAGGTTCGGATAAGGGAACTCTCTATATCAAGCAGAACTCCGTTCTAGGAAAGCCTCGGACAATGCGGTTTGAAGGAAACTGGATAGACCCAGTTTGCGGATATAAGTACACATTCGTTGCTAATAAGGCTCTCTATCTTGAAGACTGCACTAACGCAAGAGCTGAGATTATGCTCGACAGCCCACCTACGGTGCTTTGGAATCCCCTTAAACACGCTTCATTAAGAACTCTTACCGCAAGGATTATGGTTGGAGCGAAGGATAAGACGGCTGACAGCAAGACGAGGATATGGTGGTATCGCATCTTGGATAACGGAACAAAGCAGCTTATTAATTCTGTTGATGATGCCGAGAATTACGAGATTACGGCAATGACCAAGGGCGCGAACGGTCAGATTTCGTCTATTACTATTGATTGCGATATGATAGGCGAAGGCATCGGATATGAGTTGAGAGCGTGCTATATCTATAGCGGCAGTATTCCTTCATCTCCCCGTGATGCCGATGCTCGAAAGGTTACGTACATCAACAGAACCATTCCGCCGCTCACGGCTCAGTTCGTAGGCAAAGGCTTCGGTCTTAATTCTGATACAGCTTTCGTAACTTGTCAGGCTATCGTAAGCGACAACAAGGAAGTCATCGAGCCTTCGGTGTGGAATAAGATTATCAGAGCGAAGTGGCAGAAGGTAACGTATGGAAAGAGCGTAAACAACGGCGTTACCACAATGACTGAGAGTGTGGAGGTATTAGGTTATGGTAAGACGTTTCAGTGTCCTTTCGAAGCAAAGAAGAGTATTCGTCTCACCATCGAAGATAGAGGAGCTTACGAGCTTCTTGTTGATGAGGACGGAAATGCCCTTGTAGATGAGGACGGAAAATATATCATATCAAGGGAGATTGATGAGAATAACGGATGATGATGTCTAACTTAAAAAAATAAAGAATTATGAAATACTACGTTAAGGTTACGAAGCAGGTTGCTGAGAAAATTATCAGAAGCGGAGTTCCGCTGACAATGACAAGTGACGGAAACTGCTTGCTCTACCAGAGTGAGTTGAATGGTGTTGATGGCGTGAACCTCAACGAGAGAGCAGCCAATGTTGGCGGCTCGCTGATAGCAGAGAGTGATGCTCTTGCGGAAATCAAGGGAACTACCGATGCTCCTGCATCCTGCTACACTCCTGTCGAGTATAGCGGTGAGGGTGATACAAGAAGCAATGACTATATCGGTTCGAATGTCGGCGGCAATCCGCCTTCCGAGAATACAGACACTAAAGAAGAAAGCGAGGTAAGCGATGAGTAAAGCTACGGTAACAGGACAGATTGTCGTCACAAGCGATGGTACTACCTTGCACCCTATTCTGCAATGTACTATTGGCGATGTGTACCAAAACTACGATGGTGACCCAGCGTCACCATCCAACGTTGTACCAAACTTCGAGGCGAGCGGTACAACGAAGCCAAAGCTGGTTATGCAGGCATATTCGGCGGAACAGGGTGATGACAACTCGTTCGACCTCACCAAAGGTACTCCAACTTGGATTGTTGCTGGTGTGACGTTGGCTTTCAATGCCTCGCACGTATCTACCAATGCGTTTGGCGGTGTGACTGGTCATTTTACAGAAGGCTCTGATTCGAGTGGCAATCCGACCCTTACGGTCAATAAGAACCTTGTCAATATCAATGGTGGCGATTCTTTCACTATCACCTGTATAGTTGACATATCTATTGGTAATACGAATATAAAACTTCGAGCTATGTATCCAGTATATATAGCCGAAGGTGTGATTGATTCCAAGCGTATGAACATCATCGCAACGTCAACCAAAAATCTCTTCACAATTACAGAGAAGGGCGGAACCTGTACTGTCAAGGCGCAGGTTACGGACGGCAACATGGTTACATCTACTGGATATACGTTCAAGTGGTATCTGCCAGATGCTAGCGGCGAATGGGAACTCAAGCAGGACAGCACATCCGCTACATTCACCATCAACGAGACGGACGTGGATTCTTCCATCATTGTAAAGTGTGAAGCATGGAAGGCTGGTGGTTTCTTTGCCTCCGACACGCAGACTATCAATGACGTGTCGGACGAGTATATTATCTATCCAAACCCTACGGACGGCAACGACAACCCTGTAGCAGAGAACTTCAAGGTGAACTCAGGCGGCAAGATTGTCTATAAGCCGTATATGCGCAAGAGGGGTTCAACGGCTAATGAGACAGGAGTAACGTTCTCGATGTCTCTCTACTCCAATGCTGGCGTGCCTATCAATTCTGCTATCACGAAGTCGGGCAATACGTTCACGATTACCGAAGCTGGTATCAGAGAATATAAGGGTGCGGTATATTCTATAACAGGAGCTAAATAGTATAAGCCTATGGTAAGGAAATTAGCAGAAGCGACTGGCTCGATTTCCATCTCTATGAGAGGTGAAAAGGGTGAAAAAGGCGATAATGGTGTTGGAGTAAAAGGCTTCAACACCTACTATGGTTTGTCTAGCAGTAAATCGTCTCCTCCTACAACTTATAACTACGATACACTTTCGGAGACTATAATTTCACAAAACAGTGAAAAATACGTATGGAGCGCAGATAAGGTTCTCTATACAGACGGAACTGGCGATGATTTTATCAACGCATACTGCATCGGCAAGTGCTCGGATTTGACTTCTGTGAAAGAGCAGTACGGTACATCTACGTCTGCGGGAACAAAGCCATCATCATGGGGGTATTCCTACCCGCCTAATCCTGCAAACGGCACATACGTATGGAGTCGTGATGAGATTGTATGGGCAGGGAACAATAGTACAACGCATTCCGATGCGCAGCTTATTGGGTATATTGCAAAAAATGGTGGTACTGGGCCACAAGGTCCAACTGGTCCACAAGGTCCAACTGGTCCACAAGGTCCAATTGGGCAAAGGGGAGCAAAGGGGCCTCTGATACGTCAGCATAACGGATTTGAATCGGGTGAGTACAAATACCTTTCGGGGTCGGGTGCAGAAGCGTATGTTGATGTCGTGTATATCAGGGATAATATATGGTATCAATGTATCAAAACGTATGATGACCCAACTTCCTCGCCTAGTTTGACCGACGGTCATTGGCAACAGATGAACGGCTATAAGTCAATAGCAACTCATCTTCTTCTTGCAGAGAATGCTACCATCAATATGCTCGGAACTAATCAGATTAATCTGTCCAATCCGACAGGTGGTGCGATGTATGGCTCGTTCAGAGTTGTTGAGAAAGTTAACGACTGGAGCTTATGGCTTGGCGGAGAAAACGGAGATTCTGCTTCCTTTGCGGTAAAGAAGAGTGGACATCTTAAAGGTACGGATGTAGATATATCTGGTAGGATAAACGCAACTAGCGGAAGTATAGGAGGTTTCAATATAGGAGACAATGCTATAGGAACTTTCGACGGCTCAACTGGAGCTGGTTTTAATCAAAGCTATATGCAGTTCACTGGGTCGGGATTTGTTCATGGACAGGGATATTTCATAGCTTGCGGCAATTATGCCAGTAAGGGGTTGTATATAGATTCCACTGTTAGTAGCTCTAACAACTTATGTACTGGTATTCAAGTAAGAGTAAGTGCTGGCGATTTTGCTCCTAGCGACCCTGTAGATAGTGGAAATATGTGTACTGCATTAGATTTGTTCACTCAATGGACTGGGCAGACTGGCAGTTTTGATGTGACGAATCCGTATGAAGGTAATCATGCTATCGTAATTAGAGGTGGAGATGTAATAGGTTTAAGACCGTCATTTGTTCGCTTGGCTGCTAGTGATTCGTTGACAGAGTATCATCACACGGTTGAGTGTTACAACACTTCTGCAATAACGCTCGATTTGCCATCCTCTCCGAAATATGGGCAATGCTATACCATCATCCAGCGAGGAAGCAGAGTGACGTTTTCATCAGACAAAGGAATATACGATGTTCGCCGAGCCAGCTCAACAACAACGTGGTACTCTGATACAAGAGGACAGGTAAGTTGGATATGGTACAATGGTGGTCAGTGGATTGTATGTTATACAACAAATTAAAATTAATTAGATTATGAAGATAAATTTAGAACATTTGGAAGTATTTATGACACTCGATAAGAATCAGTGTCAGGTTGTTAACGCTCGCAAGCAGATTGCCAATCTTATCTACTCGCAGGGAGCAGGATTGGGATTGGCAGGACAGGCTCTTGCCGTTAAAATGTGGAACGGAAACGATGACACAGAGTACACCGATGACGAGGTGAAAATCATCAAGGAACTTGTTGAACGCACTACCGCTCCCTGCTTCATCGATGCAGTGAACAACGCTATCAGCAATGTGGTATCAACAGATGAGAAAAATAAGTAATAACATCATTTAAATACATAATATTATGGCTATAAAGACAAGAAAAATCAGCGATTGGCTGTCTGCTAACGGACAAGCCATCACCAATGCTTCAGCGGCTAGCATGAAGGCTTATCTTGGGCAGAATCTCCGTTCCTTGCAGGATGGTGTGTACATCGGTAAGATTCAAAAGGAAACTTGGGGTTCGTTTATGCGATGCGAAGCTTGGCAGACTACCAGTATAGGTATTAGTAGGAATGATGCTGATGCAGTCGTAGTTCAGCATGGCAGCAAACGTATAGGAATTGCTCTTGTAGAGCCTCGTGCAGCGATGAAATGGGGAAGCGTACAGAATGCTAGTTCCGTCGGATATCAGACATCAAGCGATTGGAATCTCCTTGACGGAAGGACCAGAACATCCGCTATAATGGCGAGCAGTTATTACAAGAATGATTCTCCTCAGACATCCGCAGTCGCTTACTGTTATAACTACTCGAAATCACATACGGGTGACCCTGGAGGAGACGTAGATATTTCTGCAAAGTCATGGTATCTTCCTGCTACAGGAGAACTCGAAATTATCCGCTCTCACTTCGAGACCATCAATCTTGCCTTGCAGCGTATAAAGAACGCAGGTAAGCAGAGTGCTGATTTGCTCCAACGGGCGTATTACTGGTCGTGCGTTGAGATTTCGGGTAACAATGCGTTGTGTTTGGGTTTTTCGACTGGCGATAGGAGCAACAATGGTAAGGTTGACTCTTCGTTTCTTGTTCGTCCTGTTACAACATTTTAATCATTTTATCTCTTCACCCCCTTTACCTCTTTCCGACCGCAGGTCGGTTAAGCAAGGTTGAGAGGTGGGGAGATTATTATGGAGACGGAAGAAGCACCATAACGCTTACTTGGCATTATGGTGCTTTTATTTTATCAACACACCTTAAAACTACTCAGATGAGCACCCTCCAGCGAAAACACCTCATTACCCATCGGCAAACCATATATCTTATTCCCTACAAAACGGCAACCCTTCGTTGTAGTTATCATCCTCTCGAAATCAGCCGTTGTTACCAGTGCAGCTTGGATGATAGAATCCATTCCGGAAATCTCCCTTGTGTAATAGAAGACAACCCCTATCACCTCACCCTTCTCTATCCGCTTATATAACTCATAAGCTTCAGTGCCCTCATTTGGCTTCCATACATACTTGACATCAACAAGCACCACGGCAACATCACCCTTCGTTCCGTTTTGATCCACGGCTACACCTCTATAAGTATCAAATCTTTTAAAATCCATAATCTTAATGTTTTAATTTCTTCCGCAAAGATACAAAATTAATCTGAAAGCACAATGCTTCCGTTTCCGAAAAATGAGAAAGAGGTAACGAAAAAGTAACAGCAAACTTACGGATTGTTACTTTTCGCAAAGTTTAACCTTAATTCCGCAACACTATAATTTAACTTTATTTATAAGTTCCTGAGCAACAAAAAGTTGCCCAGGAT
>CAKQAD010000042.1 GCA_934215545.1 uncultured Prevotella sp. | reverse complement strand
GGGCACTTAGTCAAGACTTGTCAATTATTACAGTTTATATCACCGAAAAGTGTCAAGCAAAATCAGGAAAAGACATTGTGTTTTAACATTAATCATCGTTAATTACCCATCCATAGTCTTTGAACACGAATTATCATGAATTAACCATGAATTACCCATAAATTAATTAACGGATAATTAATGGTCATTAATGGACATTAATGTTTATATCTAAAAAAAAATTCATGGATAATTCGTGGATAATTCATGGACATTCATGTTTAAAATCAATAACAACCAGCTGTGGTCTTTAGTGTTGTGTATATAAACGAAAAGCGCCCGCTTGCCGTGTGGTAAGCGGGCGCTTTTATGTGTGTCCTAACGTGGTGTCAGGATGTTGATTTCAGGATGTAGTGTTACTTTACGAGCATCTTCTTGCCGTTAACGATAACTACGCCCTTGTAGCTGTCGTTGACACGCTGGCCAGCGAGGTTGTAGCGTACGTTGTTGCCATTGGTCTTGTTGGTGGTGATGCCGTTGATGCCTACAGTGCTGTCGTCGAGAACATAGAGCATTGGGAGGACAGCGTTGGTCTGTGTGGTCTTGTTGACGCCAATCTGGTCGGGATACTTGGTGCTAGAACCGAGCTGCATGTAGTAGCCGTTCATCTCGATCTTGAAAGTGCCATCGCCCTGAGCCTCTACGTTCCACTTGTGAGGATTCTTGTCGAGGTTGAAAGTGGTGTAGGTTACGTTCTGGAAGAGGTAGCGGTCGTAGCAGTCCTTGATAGAGAAGCCACCCTCGAATTCCTCGAACAGGAGGTCGTTGTCGTAAGATGACTTTTCCTTGATCTCGTCTACATAGCCATCGAGAACGACAGTCTTCAGTGCGCCATAGCTGTAATTCTTCTGTATAGACATGCCATAGTAGGTCTTGTTGTCGCGCTGAGCAACGATGAGGTAGCTCTTGCCAGACTCTACGGTTGTAGCCTTCTTGTAGGTGAGATAGTGCCATACGTAAACGGTGCAAGTGGCGTTTCCTGCCTCGAAATTGTCGTTAGCCTCAGAAGTAGCGGTGATGACAGCCTTGCCCTCTGCGCCACCGAGAGTGATGACACCCTCTGCATTGACAGCAGCTACTGGCTCATTGTCGGAAGCAAACTTCACTGGAGCTGTAGTGGCCTTGCTGAATGTAGGAGCTGTGAATGGAGTGCCCTTCTCTACATTGACAGTTGTCTCAGAGAATGCCAAAGCTGCGCTCTTCTTAACGTTGCCGCCTGCCTTGTAGATGAGAATCTTTGTGACCTGAGTATTTTTGGCGTTGGTAACCTTCAGAGTGTACTTGTTGCCAGCTGCCTGGTATGCAGCGTTGATGTCGTAGGTGTTGGTGATAGCCTTTTTGTCGGCATTGGCAGCACCTGTTGTCTCTGTACTTACTGCCTTATCGCCAACAAAGATATTCTGCGTTACTACAGCAGAAGCGTTGTCGTTGCCTACTACGTCGATACGTGCAACAGCGAAGTCGAATGCTGGCAAGGTGAGTGTAGCACCTGTCTGTCCTAACATTAGATAATTGCCGCCGTTGGTACCATATTTGTAACCTTTGCCAGCAGTTCCGCCTTTAAGGGTGATGGTGTAGCCATCCTTAGTGAATGTGCCCTCTGTCTTGGTGTAGTCTGTAGGGAGTTTCCAATCGTTGTTGGTGAAATCTAAGGTTACGTCCTGTGCAGAAACCAATCCGCACACTGCCAGCAGTGCTGACATCAATGTGAAGCGTAAAGTTTTGATCATAGTGTTTATTTTTTAATGAGTTAATAATTATATGTGTTTTTTGTTGCTATACCTATTTATATATAGGATTACGATGCAAAGATAGGCAATATATATAACAAAAGCAATTACAATGGCGTTAAAAATGTGTTTTTTTTCACTTATCGATTTTTTCTATCTCGCTTGCCTCCCATTCCTGCCATTCCTTCATGGCATCTTGCCATGACGTCTGCTCGCCGTTTGCCACTGCTTCCTGCTGTCGTGCAGCAGCATCGCGCTCGCGGTCGCGTGCTCGTTTGGCTTTCATGTCGGCAATGGTGCGGTCGTCGAGGATGGCGATGGCGCCACGCTTTATGGCAGCCTGCAGCTCGTCGATGCCGAATGCTTGTCCCGGTTCGTTGAAGTCGGAAATGTTGAACTCGAACTCGGTGCGGAGTCTATGGCGTATCTCCTTCTGTCCAGAGCGGTTGGCAGAGGTCTTCATGCGTAGCAGTTTGCCGATGGTGTCTATCTCTTTCTGTGAGTATTTGTTGCGTCCCATAATATGTTTTTTTTTTAAAAGATGATGCTATTGGTATGTGTAGAAATAGGCAATATGAAATGTTAAAAATGAAACATTTTTGTTAGTTTGCTTGTTTAATATGGAAATAATCTATATATTTGCGGTATCATTTTTAAGATTTCGATATTTACGAAATCAATGTATTGAGGTTGGTAGCATCCTGCACCAACCTCTTTTGTTTTATTCGAAAGCGGATGAAACAGATAATTCATGATAATAACCCACAATTCAAAACTCAAAGATAGTGCAAAAATCCGATTAAGCGAGAGAAGAGAGAATTTATTCTCACTTCCGAGCGTGAGGATTTTATCTAAGCCGAAGGCAATAAAGCTTGCTTTAATTGCTGAGGCGCAGCCTATCTTATGCAAAGATAGTGCAAGCCTATCTTATTCAAAACTCAAAAATGATAACTCAAAATCGGCGTAGCCGACAACTCAAAATTCAAAACTCTTATTCTGCCGAGAAGTCTGCCACCATTTTGCGATACATGCTATATGCTCGTGAGCGTGAGATGTAGCCTGTGAGGAGGCCTGCGGTGTTCACCACGGGCAGATAGCGAAGACCTTTGAGGTCGAACTTACGCATAACATCCTCCATAGAGTCGCTCTCGCCCACGCTTGCCGATACAGGCAGCATGAGTTGCTGTACGGTCATTTTGTTGTAGAGTTCGGCACGGAACATGACATGGCGTATTTTAGTGATGTCGATCTCGCCGAGCATGGTGCCAGCCATGTCGAGCACGGGGATGAAGCTGGTGTGGCTCTTAGAGATGGCGTTGACAAGTTTGCCAAGAGGCATGTCGGGCTGCACGGCGGTGAAGTCGCGCTCCACGACGCTCTCCATGCTCATGAGAGTGAGCACCGACTTATCGGTGTGGTGAGTGATGAGCTTGCCCTCGCGTGCCAGACGCATGGCGTAGATGCTATGAGGCTCGAAAAGGCTGATGGTCATTACAGAGCACAGGCCCACAATCATCAGCGGCATGAAGAGGTCGTAGCCATTGGTGATTTCGGCGATAAGGAAGATGCCTGTGAGTGGTGCGTGCATAACGCCAGCCATGACGCCAGCCATGCCCAGCAGCGTATAGTTCTTCTCGGGCACATAGACACCAATCTGATAGATATTCCATATACGAGCGAAGAGAAATCCGCAGAAGCCCCCAACGAACAGTGATGGTGCAAACGTACCACCGCAACCGCCACCGCCATTGGTAGCAGCCGTGGCGAAGGTCTTGGTGAGCAGCACCAGTGCTATATAGAGTATGAGCAAGTTGCCATGCCCTGCAAACAGCGAGTTGCGTAGAATCTCGTTCCAGTCGGCCTCGCTGGTGCCGTTGAGCAAGATGTTTATGGCAGAGTAGCCCTCGCCATAGAGCACGGGGAAGAGGAATATCAGTGAGCTGAGCAGCAAGCCACCCAATGCCAGCTTTGCCCAACGATGCTGTTTTAGTTTGCCGAACAACCCCTCGCATGCCGACATGGAGCGTATGAAGTAAAGGCTCACCAGTCCGCACATGATGCCCAGGATGATGTCGGACGGAACGCGGTTGAGCATCCATTCGCTATCGAGGTGGAAGGTGAACAGCGAATCGCTGCCGATGAATATATACGTGAAGCAGGTGGCAGTGACGCTTGCCGTGAGTATGGGCATGAGCGATGCCATGCTAAGGTCGACCATGAGCACTTCGAGGGTGAACACCAGTCCGGCAATGGGCGCCTTGAAGATGCCTGCGATGGCAGCCGACGCACCGCATCCCACGAGCACGATGAGCGTTTTGCTATCCATGCCGAACAACCTGCCAAGGTTAGAGCCAATGGCAGAGCCCGTGAGCACGATAGGCGCCTCGGCACCTACGGAGCCACCGAAGCCGATGGTGATGGCAGACGCCACCACCGATGTCCAGCAGTTGTGCGTCTTCAGCTTTGACTGCTTCGACGAGATGGCATAGAGGATGCGCGTGATGCCATGCGAGATATTGTCCTTCACCACATAGCGCACGAACATCGACGTGAGGAAGATGCCCACTACTGGGAACATAAGATACATCCAGTTGGACGAGTCGGGGCGTATGCCACTTGTGAGCAGCTGCTGTATCTGGTGTATGAGGGTGTGGAGCACGAAAGCCGCTACAGAGGCAAACAAGCCGATGAGAAACGCCAGGATAATCGTGACCTGACGTTTCGAGAGATGCTGTGTGCGCCAGCGGTAGAGCTTTTCGACGATAGAGTCGTTATGCTTATTGTTTAAAGTAGCCTCCATTTATTTGCGTATGATGGTGACCTGGCCGTCTTTAGTAAGTTTAATGATGCTGCTTGGAGTGTGAGGCTTATGCTCTTGGCGTCGTGTCCAGCACACATAGTCGACAGCCTCAAGCAGTTCGGGATCGATGTCGCAATAGTTCTGTGCTGCCGGGTGACCGCTGATGTTGGCGCTGGTGCTCACGATAGGCTTCTGGAAGCGGAAGCACAGCTCTTTAGAGAACGCCTCTTTGGTGATGCGCATGGCGATGCTGCCATCGTCGGCGATGAGGTTGGGTGCAAGGTTAACAGCCCCATCGAGGATTACCGTTGTAGGGTGGTCGGACACTTCGAGCAAGTCCCAAGCCACGGCAGGCACGTCGCGCACATAGCGTTGCACACGGCCATCGCTGTCGGTGAGACAGATGAGCGCCTTAGAGTCGTCGCGCTGCTTTATCTTGTAAACCTTAGCCACTGCCTCAGGGTTGGTGGCGTCGCAGCCGATACCCCATACGGTGTCGGTAGGGTAGAGAATCACTCCGCCACGTTTAAGCACTTCAATAGCATTCTTGATGTCGTCCTTTGTATTCATGATGTATGTTGTTATTTGTATTAACGAAACTTGCGTAAGTAATACAAAGTTAGTTATTTTTCTGCAACAAAAGAGAGTTATAGGGCGTTTTTTATTAACTTTGTAATTGAACATTCGCAACCTTGGCGCTTTGGGAGCATGCTATGCCCATTGAAGAGCACGGCAGGAGAGCGAAGCGATGTATGAAAACAAAAATATAACAACAACGATGATAGACAAGAAAAATTTAAGAATAGTGTTTATGGGCACGCCAGAGTTTGCCGTTGGCTCGCTCAGCATGCTTGTGGAGAACGGATATAATGTGGTGGCTGTGGTGACGCAACCCGACAAACCCGTGGGGCGTCATGGTTCGGTGTTGCGGGCATCGGCAGTGAAGGAGTATGCCTTGGAGCACAATCTGCCCGTGTTGCAGCCCGTGAAGATGAAGGACGAGGCATTCCTGGAGGAGTTGCGTTCATATAATGCCGACCTGCAGGTGGTGGTGGCATTCCGCATGCTGCCCGAGGTGGTGTGGGCGATGCCACGCTTTGGCACCTTTAATGTGCATGCCGCCTTGTTGCCACAGTATCGTGGTGCGGCACCTATCAACTGGGCTGTGATAAATGGCGAGACGGTGACAGGCGTAACCACATTCTTCCTCGACCACGACATAGACACCGGGCGCATAATCACACAACGGGAGTTTCCTATTCCCGACGATGCCGATGTGGAGTATGTGTACGACGGACTGATGCACCTGGGGGCGGAGATTTGCAAGGACACCGTGGATATGGTGCTGACCACCGATGGCAATGTGCCCTCGCAACCGCAGGACGACACGAAGGAGCTACACCATGCACCAAAGATTTTCAAGGAGACATGCGAGATAAAGTGGAATAGCAATGCTAAGCAGATATACGACTTTGTGCGTGGATTGAGTCCGTATCCTGGAGTGTGGACGACGCTTGCGCCGATAGATGCTGCCGATGGTGCCGCCTCGGTGCTTAAGGTGTATGGCACCGCGAAGACGGAGCAGTCGTGTGGGCAGGCTGTGCCAGGCACATTGCGTACCGAACACGGGCGACTATTTGTGGCAACTGCCGACAACTGGTTGGAGATTACGCAGTTGCAGGCTGCTGGAAAGAAGCGCATGGCTGCACGCGACTTCCTTAATGGCTTTAAGGCGGTGGAGAAATTTGTGGTGAAATAATTAATGGCTAATTTGCTGGTGGTTGATCGTATAAACATTAATTGACCATTATTTTTTAGTTTTAGACATATAAACATTAATGGGTATTAATTATCTATGAATTCTATTTTTTAGATATAAACATTAATGTCCATTAATGCCCATTAATTATCCGTTAATTTTAGTTAATGGTTAATTCACGATAATTCGTGTTCAAAGATTAATGATGAATAATGTTAGATCAATGAAGATTAATGTATAAATCGTCCCCAAAAACGTATTCCGTTATTCTACACTTGTCAATAAATAAAATAATGTATATCTTTGTAGAATAATAGTTTTAGTCTAAAACAACAAAACCAGTACAATCTATGAAATACGACAAATTCCTACTCACTGGCATCAGCCTGGCATTGTTGCCAACAGCACTTGCCGCCAAAAGCACCAAGAAGGGCAACACACCACCGCCCAACATCCTTTTCATCATGTGCGACGACATGGGATATGGCGATTTGGCATGCTACGGACAGCCTTACATAAAAACCCCGAATATCGACAGAATGGCTTGCGAAGGCATGCGTTTCACTCAGGCATACGCGGGTTCGCCAGTGTCAGCACCATCACGAGCTACTATTATGACGGGGCAACACTCTGGTCACACTCATGTGCGTGGCAACAAAGAATATTGGCCCAATGCCGACAAGGTGATGTATGGCGACAATGTCGATTTTGCCGTTGTTGGACAGGAGCCTTACGACCCTGCACATAAAATCCTGCCAGAGATGCTTCACGACCGTGGCTATCGCACCGGTCTATTCGGCAAATGGGCAGGTGGCTACGAGGGTTCCGCATCCACTCCCGACAAGCGTGGCATCGACGAGTTCTATGGATATATCTGCCAGTTCCAAGCGCATCTGTACTATCCTAACTTCCTCAACCGCTTCTCACGCACTGCCGGCGACACCTGCGTGGTGCGCGAGGTGTTGGAAGACAACATCAAGTATCCTATGTTCGGACGCGACTACTTCAAACGCACACAATACTCTGCACGCCTCATCCACGACAAGGCGCTGCAATGGATAGATAGCCAGGATGGCAAGCAACCGTTTGTGGGTTTCCTCACCTACACCCTGCCGCACGCAGAGCTTGCACAGCCCGAAGACTCCATACTCACTGCCTACCAACAGCAGTTCTTCACCGACAAGACATGGGGCGGACAGGAGGGGTCGCGCTACAACCCTGCAGTGCACACCCACGCTCAGTTTGCTGGCATGATAACACGCCTCGATGCTTATGTGGGCGAAATTTTCGCCAAACTGAAAGCTAAGGGCTTGGCAGACAACACCATAGTTATTTTCACCTCCGACAATGGACCTCACGAGGAGGGCGGCGCCGACCCAACCTTCTTCGGTCGCGACGGCAAACTTAAGGGTCTGAAGCGTTCTTGCTACGAGGGTGGCATCCGCATTCCGTTCATTACATGGTGGCCGGGACATATCAAGGCGGGCACCGTCAACGACACTCAACTGGCGTTCTACGATGTCATGCCTACCATGTGCGACATTGCTGGCATCAGCAACTTCCGCCGCCGCTACACCAACAAGCGCCTTCCGGGCGATGGCTTCGACGGCATCAGCATGCTGCCTACACTCCTTGGCGACGACAGCCGCCAGCAACAACATGAGCACTTATACTGGGAGTTTCACGAAACCGACCAGATGGCAGTGCGCCGCGGCGACTGGAAACTGGTGGTGATCAGTGGCACACCGCATCTCTACAACCTTGCCAACGACATACACGAAGACCACGACCTTGCCAAGGAGCAACCCGAAGTGGTGGCGCAACTCATCGAGGTGATAAAGAAGGAACACCGCGACAGCCCCGACTTCAAAGTAACGCTGCCTTGGTAAAAAGACATAGATCTAAGGGCATCATCCTACGTATTCCTATAGGATGTTTTGTATAAAATAAGTATCAGAAGTGCCAGGCTGCACTTATCTCACTGACTTTCAGCCCTATATCACTTACATTTCCGCGAAATTAAGTATCAGCGAATGTCAGCAAGTGTCAGCCTTCAACACTAATGCTCATAATCTTTGAACACGAATTATCATGAATTAACCATTAATTACCCATAAATTTTCTTCTAAGAAAGAATTCATGGATAATTAATGGGCATTAATGGACATTAATGTCTTACCCTGATATAGGTTGACACATTTTCTAAACATTAAAAATGCGAGAAAATGCGTAAAAAACCAACAAA
>CAKQAD010000041.1 GCA_934215545.1 uncultured Prevotella sp. | reverse complement strand
GAAAAAGCGGTATAGGAATCTTGTCATACAATTCCTATACCGCTTATATTCAATGCTTCAAGCTATACTGGATAGCTTTTTAAGCTGTTAGTATTCGTCCTCGTTGAAGAGGAAGTCTTCTTTTGTTGGGTAATCAGGCCAAAGGTCTTCAATGCTATCATAAACATCACCTTCGTCTTCTATCTCTTGCAGGTTCTCGAGCACCTCAAGTGGTGCACCAGAACGCATGGCATAATCTATCAGTTCTTCCTTAGTTGCTGGCCAAGGTGCGTCTTCCAGTTTGGAAGCCAATTCAAGGGTCCAATACATAGTCTAAAAGTTTTTAAAAGGTTCAAAAGTTAATATTAGAGACGGTGTTCACGCCAACACAAGCCAAAAGTATGACCATTGACGCCCTATTATTATACACGCCTCTTTTCCAACTGCAAAAATAGCAATTTTTAGTTTATTTGCAAGTAATATATACTTTTTTTTCGGCTATTCCTGTAATAAAGTTCAAATATAATGCCAAAACAAAGAAATAGTCGGACAATCGGTTTAAGTATGATAGTATTGTCGACTGCACGGGATATTGATGCGACAATGCCACTACTGCGCGTTCAAGCCGGCGACACACTACGCGACACACATGCGACTGTGTAGCAGCACGACAGCCGCTTGGGAGAACAAAGGTGTCGAGAGGAGGCAAAACCAGCTGTATATGGTCTATGGCTTGCTCCAGCTGTTCTATATCTGTAAGGGCTATCAACGTTTGTTCCGATTCACTTACCGACGAAATGTAGGCACCTATCTGAAAGAGCTTTCGCTGCACCTCATCGAGCAACATGGCAGCTTCGCCACATGTGGAAGGAATCTCAGCAAGAAGTGCACCTATGAAGGTATTAAGCTCGTCGATGTCGCCACCTACACATATCCGCACATCGTCTTTTGCGACATGTGTACCGCCCGACAATGTAGTGTAACCACTATCTCCGTGTTTTGTATATAATCGCATAGCTAGAAGTTTACAATATAGTTGGCCCTGATGCGCTTAGTGTCGAAAAATGCCACACCGAGATAATACATATCATAACTCACGCTCACCAGATTGCTTTGTAGAAGTTTCTGCCAAAGGTGCATGGCTCGACTATCGGAACCAATATCTTCTATCACAACGATGCTATTGGCATCTGTATGGCGCAGCACCGCCGACAAAAGTGCATCACTGCATGATTGCGATGTGATGCGAAGCAACTCGACTGGTGCATTGCCCAACACATCGGTGAGAGGGGCATCATCGTGGGCAATATCAGCCGACACGCTTACGAGTTTACTCTTACGGCAACCACTTTCTACATACTTCTTAAAAATCTTTGAATCGTCGGAGCGTGAACAATCATTACTATTGGCTGCACACATCACATTGCTTACAACATTTGGCTGACGGAAATTGGCAAGTCGGAAATAGAATTCCATCTTCTTTCGCGTAAGCCAATCTACACCACCATACTCCTTTGCAAGGTCTGCATAGGCATAATATGGATAATGCTCACTGATGACATAACGTATAAAACGATAGGCCGACGGCGACTGCACACCGAATCCTCTACAATGAGATATTCGGCTCAACCATATATATATGCGTTTTATACAATTCATATTAAGTGTGAGTATTGAAATGTTTTTATGCACTGAGCAATGCAAAGATACGGAATTATTATTAGTTATATGGTATATTGAATGTTGAATTATGAGTAAACCAGCCGGTTCTTTATCTGGTATACATAAAGCATTGTAGGTTTTTGACATTTCTAAAATGAATGGTTGACTGAATGTGGCTGACTCTTGTTTGAAATTCCGCGCCTTATGGAAACGATTGCGGAAAATGGGAACGATTGCGGGAACGTTTCCAACAATATACATAACTATTTTCTTTGCCACACGCCTCGGCTACTATAAATTTGCCGTTGAAAACGAAAAATATATTAAACCCAAAAATACTAAAAACATTATGGCAACAAAAAATTCGGTTATAGGTATAGGAGAGGCCCTTTGGGATGTTCTCCCTGAAGGCAAGAAGCTCGGTGGCGCACCAGCCAACTTCGCTTATCATGTGTCGCAGTTCGGACTTAAGAGCAGCGCGGTGAGTGCCGTTGGCAACGACGAGCTTGGACGCGAGATATTCAACCAGCTTGATCAGCGCCACATGAACTATATTATAGAAACGGTGGACTACCCCACTGGCACCGTCGATGTGACGCTCGACGACAACGGCATACCCTGTTACAAGATAAAAGAAGGCGTCGCATGGGACAACATGCCATTCACACCGCGACTCGAAGCCGCAGCCAAGGAGTGTACCGCTGTATGCTTCGGCTCACTGGCACAGCGCAACGAGGTGTCGCGACAGACCATTTACCGCTTTCTCGACAACATGCCGAAAGAAAATGGACGCTACCGCATCTTCGACATCAACCTGCGGCAAGGCTTTTATAGCAAGGAAATCATCAGCGAGTCAATCAGCCGTTGCAACATTCTGAAGATAAACGACGAGGAGCTTATCACCGTGAGCCGTTTGTTTGGCTATCCGGGCATCGATCTGCAGAACAAGTGCTGGCTGCTGCTCGGCAAGTACAACCTGCAGATGCTCATCCTCACATGTGGAGTGAACGGCAGCTATGTGTTCACACCAGGCGAAGTGTCGTTCATCGAAACGCCAAAGGTGGATGTGGCTGACACTGTTGGAGCTGGCGACTCGTTCACCGCCGCCTTTGTGGCATCAATACTTGAGGGCAAGACCGTGCGCCAGGCGCATGAACGTGCCGTGAGAGTGTCGGCGTATGTGTGCACGCAAAACGGTGCAATGCCGGTGTTACCAGACAGCGTGAAAGAATTGTAGTTGAAATGTATATAAGACTAACGACAACATTAGCAACATGAAACGACTCACCACTATCATATTCCCTTTGGTCGTATCACTATCCACCTCAGCACAAATCCACCTCACCGCCGACCTGCAGAACAATCACTTGTGGCGCGGCAGGGAAGTGGCAGACGGCTGCGTTATACTGACTGACCTCGGCTATACATTCCTTGACGGGCACGCAACGCTCGGACTGTGGGGCGGCACCAACACCGAAGGCTCATACAAGGAGTTCAACCACTATGTAACCATACGCGGTGGAGGTTTCGAGTTCTGTGCGATGGACACCTACAACTTCTCGCCTGGTGCTACCTACAACAATCGCCAGTACTTCAACTACTCGGCACACGAGACGGGACGCTTCCTCAACTGCACGCTCAACTATCGTTTTCAGGAGCCAAAATTTCCGTTGTTGCTGAGCTGGTCGACCATCGTGTTCGGACGCGACCGATCGGCAGATAACAAGAAACAGAAATACTCCTCCTTCGTATATGCCGAATATCCGATATACCGCAAGGACAGATGGACGGTAGACGCTGGTGTTGGCGCAGCGTTTGCCCTGAATAAGGCAGGCGAGAAACCGAACTTCTACGGCAACACTTCGGGCTTCGTACACACACAGTTGAAAGTGAGCCACGACCTAAAACTCGGTTCATACACAATCCCCGTGCACGCTATGGGATTATGGAACCCGCAGTCGCAGAAGGCTTACTTCCAAATCGGAGCACAGATAATACACCTATAACAATAAAAAATATATATACATTATGAATATCAAAGAATTTACCACCGGTGTTCAGCACATCGGCATCCCTACAAACGACATCGAGAAGACAATCGACTTCTACCTCACTCTCGGTTTCACCACAGCCTTGCGCACCATTAACGGCACAGAAGAGGTGGCGTTTCTCCAACTCCACAACCTCGTCGTCGAAACCTATCAGAACCGTCAGGCAGCCATGGCATACGGCGCCATCGACCACATCGCCATCGACGTGAAGAACATTGACGAGCTGTTTAAGGTTGTGCAGCGTGCAGGACTGAAATTGCTCGACAACACGGTGAACGGACTGCCGTTCTGGGAGAACGGAGTGAAGTTCTTCACCATCGAAGGGCCAAACAAGGAGAAAATAGAGTTCTGCGAAAAGCTATAACAAGTTTAGAATTTATACTTGGGAGTTGAGAGTAATGTTTAGCACACTACTCTCAACTTTTTTATACCTTTGCGGAAAAACAAGAGAAATACGATGAACAATAGCATTATCAATTCATCTTAACACGAACTTTATCCTGCGTTCGCATCCGTCTACACAACCAGTTTTCCTATCTTCGAACAGCGTACCACAGCACAGCAAGAGGCGGCTTTCGCTGACTCACACTATAGTCTCATCGCCTATACAGACGACTACAACGGGTTTATAGGCTTTATTGGTTGTTGGGAGTTTGATGCCTATTATTATATTGAGCATTTCGCTATAGCCGCTGCACGACAAGGTAAGGGTGAAGGCAGCCTTACCCGAATGATTTATACCTCACACTCTCCGTATTATGTCTGCAAACAAAATAGTCTCTGACAAACTTTACGACCAGTTTGTCAGAGACTTGAATAACGTTGTTATGTAATGTTATTTTTATTTCCTGTATCCTCTCAGTCCGTACCACAATATCACGAACTCACATACGAGCGACACTGTCCACGTGAACTGCCAAGAGCCTACCCAGTCTGCCAATATTCCCTGAAGCACGGGAAACACTGCTCCACCAAACACGCCCATCATGAATACGCCAGATGCACGCGATGTGTATTCGCCGAGTCCGTCAACGGCAAGGGTGAATACACAGCTCCACATTACGGAGTGGAAGAGTCCGACGGCGGCAAGAAGCCAAAGGTTCTCGGTAAGCATTGCTGCTATCATGAGCACTATTGCTCCGAGCGTAACGGTGAGAAGCATAGGACGTGGCTTGACATTCTTCATTGATGCCGACACCATTCGTCCTATCAGAAATCCGCCCCAATAAATCGTGGCAAGCAACGCTGGCGACAAAGCAGCATTGCTAGATGTCAGTTCCATTGCATGCAGGTTGATGTTGTTGCCAATGCTGACCTCGGTACCGACATAGAAGAAGATGGTGATTACACCATACTTAAGATTTCGAAACGACCATACGCTCTTTGTTTCTTTACCAGAGACAGAGGTTGCAGAGTCTGCAGAGACCGATCGTGTGCCTTCAATGTCAGGCAATGCAAGTCGGCGCGTGGTCATTGTCGTAACGACGATGCAGATAGTCATGAGTATGAACGGAAGGGTAAGCTGCGATGCCGTTACGCTGTCGAGCGGCACACCAGCAAACATGATGCCCGTTACGAAGAGCGGGGCAATGGTGGTGCCGAAGGAGTTGACTGCGCACGTGAAGTTCATGCGCTGCACGGCACTGGTGCCTGGCAACGGATAGGCTGCTATATAAGGATTGATGACCACCTGAAGCATTGCAGCTGCCGTACCCATAAGGAACGATCCCATGAGAAACACAAAATAGCCGAAAGGCACAAAGTCGCCATTCACCACCACGCCCTGATGGGGCACGTATTCTGCACAAAATGCAGAGGCCGTATAAAACACCAGTCCTTCTATCATCACCACGAGTGAACGTATTAGCGTGCGCTTATAACCAACAAGATTGAGCATTCGTCCTGTGCGTGAGCTATTGAGCAGATAGCCAAGGAAGAAGGCGAAGGAAATGAGGGTGGTCAGTGAGTTGCGCATCGTGACGGCATCGGAAAGAAACGCCACCTTGAGCGGTCCCTGACATTGTCCGTTGACAGTGGTCAGAAATCCTACTATGAAATATATGAATGTGAGCAGCAGGAATGGTCCTGCAGTCTTAAGGCTAAAGGCTTTCATATTGTTATTAGGTTTTTATTCATGTTGATGGTTGAGGATTGAGAATAATGATTGAAATGTCACAACTCCCAACTCTCAACTCTCAACTTAATATTATAGTATTTCCTCAAGAGTATTCATTGCTCCCTTGCTCTTGATGCTTTCCACCATTCTCAGGTAAGGCTTAGTAAAGTTCTCTGCTGCACGCAGGTCTGTGCTGCGGAACGGAGAGAGGGCGAGGAAGTCGAGGGGTTCGTCGCTTGCGATGAGCTGAAGGTCGTCAGCAGTAAGCCATGGGTCAGCCACCTCAAACTGCTCGCCGTTATCGTCGGTATGATACTTCAGATAATGACGGTAGGCAGCAAAGAGATAAGCCACGCGGATAAGTTCCTTACCATCGCTGACCATCTTCTCAAGGTTCGGCATTACGTAAACCGGGAACTTTGAGGCGCCGTCGAAACAGAGGCGCGCCACCTGGTCGCTCACGGTGCGGTTGCCAAAGCGCTCACAGAGAGTCTGCTTGTAGAGTTCAAGGTCGGTGTCCTTCGGAGCCGGCACGTAAGGAGTGATGTCTATATCCATAAACTGACGCACAAACTTGGCAATGCGCTCGTCGTGCATGGCTGCATCCACCTTGCGATAGCCATAAAGGAAAGAAGGATAAGAGAGCAATGTGTGTGAAGCGTTAAGCAAAGAGAGCTTCATATTCTCGAAGGCTGTCACGTCGTCGGTCATCTGTGCGCCAACGTTCTCCCATGCCGGACGACCAGCGGCGAAATTGTCCTCAACTACCCACTGTATGAAGTCCTCGCAATATACAGGAGCTTGGTCATTGGTGCCGTTCTCATCATTGAGGCGCTTGATGTCTTCGGGATGTGTAGCCGGAGTAATGCGATCTACCATTGAGTTTGGGAACGTCACGTTCTCCTCCATCCATGCTGCCAGTTCCTTATCCTGAGCCTCTACAAACGACATGAAAGCGCGACGGGCCGTATTGCCGTTGTGCTGTAGGTTATCGCAGGAGAGAATGGTGATAGGGCCTACACCAGAAGCCTTGCGTCGACGGAGTCCTTCTGCCACATAGCCGAAAGCCGTCTGCGGGTCACGCGGACATTCAATGTCATGAGCCACCTGCGGATTGTCAAGCATGAATTCGCCTGTCTGACGTGAGATGTTATATCCGCCCTCGGTGATGGTGAGTGTTATAATGCGGATGTCGGGGTCGGCAATCTTATTGAGAATGGCATTCTTCTCTTCTACACCCCAGTACAGCTCCACAAGAGCGCCAAGACGATAAACATCGTTCTTGCCATCACGTCCGCAAACGGTCAATGTATACTCGCCGTTCTGGGCCTTAAGTGCCTTATAGAGATGTTCGTCTCTCTCCAAAATCATTGCTCCACAGATGCCCCAAGCGTGCTGCGTAGGGTCTGCAAGCAGTTGGCTTGTCATATATTCGAGGTGTGCACGATGGAAGTTGCCCACGCCGAAGTGAAGGATACCAGCCTTGACCGAATTGCGGTCAAAAGAATACGAATTAATTACATTTGTTGCCATAATCTTTTTAAGTTTTTTAGTTATTCTTTTTGTTTATAGATTTCTCTTTTCGAAAGCAAAATTAAACTGCAAAAAGATTATAGCAAAGAAAATAAATGAAACAAGTTTTGGAAACGTTGCCGCAAACGTTTCCAAAATCTGCAAACGTTTTAAATCCAAATCGGTCGTTAGATTTGGGGTTAAGCAATATAGTAATAGTAGCAGATGCTACTGCTCTCTGCTACAACCTACTCTCCAGTGGATGCACGGCATTTCATCTCCGTACGGAGCACTATTTTCCGATTGTCAGCCTCTGGATTGCGCACCTTGTCAAGCACCAGTTCTGCTGCACGCTGCCCCATCTCCGTGAGCGGTGGCTCCACAGTGGTGAGCTTCGGGTAGACAATCGTTGAGAGTTCCGTGCCGGAGAATCCTGCCACAGCCACATCCTCGGGTATGCGGCGACCAAGTTCGCGCAAACGATTCATCGCTCCGATGGCAAGCGTGTCGGTGAAGGCATACACTGCGTCAAACTCGATGCCTCTACGCACAAGGTCGTCAACGGCAGACGCACCATCGGCAAAGGTCATGCCCGTCTTGACAATAAGCTGCGGATCGTATACGTGGAATTTCTCCATCGCCTCGCAGTAGCCACGTTTGCGCTCCACAGCATTATATATATCGTCGGGGCCACACAGATAAGCAATACGACGCCTACCAATACGTACAAGGTGCTCAGCCATAAAATAAGAGTCGTTGTTGTCGTCAACCATCACCTGTGGCATATCATCCAGTCCGTGCGGTATGCGGTCGTAGAAGACAATGGCCATGCCTGCGGCTGCCAGACGGCGATAGATGTCAATGTTCTGCTTATAACTGCAAAGACTCACAATCAGTCCGTCCACCATAAACTCCTCCATCATTTGCAGACACTCACGCTCACGTAGAGGGTTCTCGTCCGACTCTGCCATCATCACCTTCTGATTGTTCTTATAGAGTACGCTCTGTATGCCTGCCACCACCTGTGAAGCATAAGGCGTATGCATCTCTGGCACAATTACGCCTATGGTGTTGGTGCGTCCCATCTTCAAGTTCATGGCTACAGGATTGCGACGATAGCCGAGACGCTCTGCCTCACGCAGCACAACCTCACGGGTCTCGCGCCTTATGTTCTTGTCGTCAGTAAGGGCACGCGACACTGTGGACACCGAAATGCAAAGCGATCGGGCTATATCTTTTATTGTTATATGTTTCATTGACTGTAGAAAAAGATAGGTTTCGTATTATGTTTCTGTAATAAATGCAAAAATACCATTTATTTTAAAGAAAATCGTAACTTTGTAGATAAAATTAGGATAATGCAATAACCTATACTGAAAACGTTTGCAAACTTTGGGAACGTTACCGCAATCGTTTTCATAAAAATACAAGAACTCAAGTAGTATTGTCTGCTCCAGAATGGCTAACTTAGCCATCAATGGCAGATAACCCAAAAAACTATAATTAAATATGAGCATCAATATTCATAGAAATCAGAAGAAGAGAGTAGTTATAGTTGGTGGAGGACTTGGCGGACTGCGCCTTGCAGAAGACCTTTACGGGTCGGGCATGCAAGTGGTGCTGATCGACAAGAACAACTTCCATCAGTTTCCGCCACTTATCTATCAGATAGCGTCGGCAGGTATCGATCCGAGTAGCATATCCTTCCCCTTCCGTCAGATTTTCCGCAAGCGTAAGGACTTTTATTTCCGCATGGCGGAGGCACGTATGGTAGACACGGAGAAGAAGATTCTGCAGACTTCCATCGGAAAGATTGACTATGACTATCTGGTTCTGGCTGCAGGTGCCACCACCAACTTCTTCGGCAACAAGAACATCGAGGAATGGGCTATACCTATGAAGACTGTGCCTGAGGCAATGGGACTCCGCAATGCCCTGCTCTCCAACTTCGAGCGAGCGCTTACCTGCGCTACAGAAGAGGAACGTCAGGAACTGCTCAATGTCGTCATCGTGGGCGGCGGTGCCACCGGTGTGGAGATAGCCGGAGCACTGTCGGAGATGAAACGCTACGTCATTCCTTACGACTATCCCGACATGGACTCGTCATTGATGCACATTTACCTCATAGAAGCCGGCGACCGACTGCTTGCCGG
>CAKQAD010000040.1 GCA_934215545.1 uncultured Prevotella sp. | reverse complement strand
AGTGCAGCTGATAGGCTTGTCTATGCAGGATATGTAAGGCTGATACATCGAAAGATAAAGAGCGGAAGAACAAAAGGGGGTTAACAGAGTTAACAGTTAACAGGACATTGTCACCGCACATGACGCTGCGAAGGAAGTGTCGCGCTATGGCATTAACGGCCAGCTGCTGAATGGCCCGACAAAGGGCGTGAACATTGTGAAGTATAGCGATGGCACAACAAAACGTGTTATGATGAAGTAATGAAGTAAAAGCCGTATAAACAAAAAACTCCACTTCAACAAAACATTGCAATAAGCAGTGTATCGTTGAAGTGGAGTTTTTTGTGCCCATCAGATAAGTAGGCATTGTGCCTGATGCACTATTTTTTTAGAGTCTTCTTGCTTCGCACCATGCAGGCAATGCCGATAGCGATGAATGGGAGGCTGAGAATCTGCCCCATGTTGATAGGCAGCGATGCCTCGAAAGCCTCCTGCACCTCCTTGGTGTATTCTATGAAGAAGCGGGCGGTGAAGATGTAGGTGAGGCAAAGTCCGAAGAAGAAGCCCGTGCCCACATACTCCTTATGCTTGCGATATATGCCCCAGCCAATGAATAGCAGCACTGCATAGACGATAGCCTCGTAGAGTTGCCCCGGATGGCGTGGCATGGTGTCTACACGCTCAAAGATAAACGCCCAAGGCACATCGGTGATTTTGCCGATAATCTCGGAGTTCATCAGGTTGCCAAGGCGTATGAAGCAAGCCGTGGCAGGCGTGGCAATGGCAATGTTGTCGAGCACCTGCCATGCGTTCATGCCCGTGTGGCGCACATAAAGCCACAGAGCCAGGATAAGACCGATGGTGCCTCCGTGTGATGCCAAGCCACGATAGCCAGT
This sequence comes from uncultured Prevotella sp., assembly GCA_934215545.1. Taxonomy (GTDB): domain Bacteria; phylum Bacteroidota; class Bacteroidia; order Bacteroidales; family Bacteroidaceae; genus Prevotella. The sequence continues at coordinate 8,847 of CAKQAD010000040.1, read as the reverse complement.
GAACACCCAGTCGCCACCATCGCGAAACTGTATGGGCAGGAATATCTCAACGAAATGCTTGCCACTCGAAAGGAAGAAGTCGGGCTGATAGAACAGACAGTGTCCAAGGCGCGCTCCTGCCAGTATGCCTATGAAGCAATAGATAAAGAGCGGGTCGAACAGCTCGTCTTTCACGCCCTGCTGCTTGTAGAGCTTGCGCACAATGCAGTAGGCAAGAGCCAAGCCAATGAGCCAGCACAGCGAATACCAGTGTATGGCGAAGTGTCCGAGCGAGATGGCAGTGTCGCTCGGATCCCACACTATATAGTCAAGAATGTTCGTAAGCATGCTATAATGATTTTATGCTTATGCGCAGTTACACATTAAAGCGGAAGTGCATGATGTCGCCATCCTCCACGATATATTCCTTGCCCTCGATAGAGAGCTTGCCTGCTTCGCGCACTGCCGACTCAGAGCCATACTTGATGTAGTCGTCGTATTTTATCACTTCGGCACGAATGAAGCCCTTCTCGAAGTCGGTGTGTATCACGCCGGCACACTGTGGCGCCTTCCATCCCTTGTGATATGTCCATGCCTTCACCTCCATCTCGCCGGCGGTGATGAATGTCTCAAGGTTGAGCAGCTGATAAGCCTTCTTGATGAGGCGGTTGACACCACTCTCCTCCAGTCCGAGCTCTTCGAGGAACATCTGCTTGTCGTCGTAGGTCTCGAGCGAAGCAATGTCTTCCTCGGTCTTGGCAGCGATGACAAGCATCTCTGCACCCTCGCTCTTGGCTATCTCTGCTATCTGCTCAGAATATTTGTTGCCGTTCTTTGCCGATGCCTCGTCGACGTTGCACACATAAAGCACTGGCTTGGCAGTGAGCAGGAAGAGGTCGTGAGCATAGCGCTGCTCCTCCTTCGACTCGAAGGTTACGGTGCGCGCGTTGAGACCCTTGTCGAGAGCCTCCTTGTAAGCCTCGAGCACGGCAACAGCCACCTTTGCGTCTTTGTTGTTGCCGATGGATGCCAGCTTCGACTGCTTCTGCAGCTGACCCTCGATGGTCTCAAGGTCTTTAAGCTGCAGCTCGGTGTCGATAACCTCCTTGTCTTCTACAGGGTTGACGGCGGCACCACCCTCGCGCACGATATTATCGTCGTCGAAGCAACGCAGCACGTGGATGATGGCATCGGTTTCGCGAATGTTGCCCAAGAACTTATTGCCCAAGCCCTCGCCCTTGCTGGCACCCTTCACCAAGCCAGCGATGTCGACAATCTCGCAGGTGGCAGGCACGATGCGACCGGGGTGCACTATCTCGGCAAGCTTTGTGAGGCGCTCGTCGGGAACGGTGATTACACCCACGTTGGGTTCTATTGTACAGAAAGGGAAGTTGGCTGCCTGGGCCTTAGCGTTAGAAAGGCAATTGAAAAGAGTGGATTTGCCCACGTTAGGCAGACCCACGATACCACATTTTAATGACATGTCTTAATATATATTCTTATTCTTGTTTCGTATTATGCTGCAAAGTTACGCTTTTCTGTCGACATAACAGCACTCCTGCTTATGGTTTCTTTCGGATTAGCGTGAGTCCGTCGCGCAGTGGAACGATTACCTGCTCCACCCTTGCATCTTGCGCCACATAGTCGTTGAAGCGGCGTATGCCTTGCGTCTGGTGGTCGTGGTCGTAGGCGGGGTCGGTGACGTGTCCGTCCCACAGCGTGTTGTCGGCAAGGATATAGCCACCGGGGCGCAGCACGGAGAGCACCATCTCGTAGGTCTCTATATATGTGCGCTTGTCGCCATCGACAAATGCCATGTCGAACACCACACCCAGTCGGGGCGCCTCCACATTGGCATCGCCGATGCGAAACTCTATCTTATCTGCCACGGGCGAGCCCTCCAGCCACGGGCGGGTGAAGTCTTCCATCTCGTCGTTGATCTCGAATGTCCACACCTTGCCACCCTCGGCAAGACCCTCGGCAAGGCATATTGCCGAATAGCCAGAGAAGGTGCCCACCTCAAGAATGTTCTTGGGGCGTATCATCTGAACCAGCATCTTTAGCAACCTGCCCTGCAGATGTCCCGATGCCATACGGCCGTGAATGGTGTGTATGTTGGTGGCGCGATAGAGGCGATAGAGATAGTCGCCTTCGGGATTGGAGTGTGAGAGCACATATTTCTCTAAATCTTCTGTCATCGGTGTTCTGTTGTTCTATGGTAGATGTTGTTGTAGGGAGAGTGGAGTCATGGCATAACAGCCTACGCCATGCGGGGCTGTGCTGCTATGGGCGCAGCGGGTTTAGCGCTTGGCATGGCGCATGATGGCCTCTAATGCCAGTCGATAGGAGTCGAGCCCGAAGCCACACACCACGCCAAGGCATGCCGATGCAATCATCGACTGGTGGCGAAACTCCTCGCGGGCATGGATGTTAGAGAGGTGAACCTCCACCACAGGAGCCTTTATGGAGCGTATGCAGTCGAGCAGAGCTATGCTGGTGTGCGTGTAGGCACCGGCATTGAGAATGATGCCATCGGTGGCAAAGCCCACCTGCTGCATCCGGTCGATGAGACACCCCTCGATGTTGCTCTGATAGTAGTCGATATGCACATCGGGATACATGCCCCGCAGCTCGTCGAGATAGCTGTCGAAGCTGTCGTTGCCATAGATGTCGGGTTCGCGTTGGCCCAGCATGTTGAGGTTAGGGCCGTTGATGATTTGTATGTTCATGACTAATTGTTTTGCAAGTGTTGCCAATGTATGGGGCGTTGTGGCAGGTGCTACCTTGGCGCTGCCCCTGCCTACCAGCCCGAGGTAGAACCGCCGCCACCTGTAGAACCACCACCGAAGGAGCCGCCGAAGCTACCCCCTCCGCCACCCCCTCCACCGGGGATGAAGAGGAAGCCACCGCCACTGCCCTCATCGTCGATGTTCTCGCTGCGTGTGAAGGTGTGTCCGCAGTGCGGACACCGGTATGTGGTGCGGCGTATGCGGCGGCGGTTGGCACCGCGCACCGTCTCCTCCTTAATGCGCTTGACCCCCTTCTTGCGGCATTTAGGGCAGCGCTGCGACTCGCCGATAATTACTATTCCGGCTAACGTTATTATTATGGCAATGGCAATGACTAATAATACTATGGCATCGTCGGCATCGGCATCGTCGGCATCGGGCTCCATCGACTTGTCGAGAGTGCGCACAATCATACGCACACCATCCACCATGCCCTTGTCGGTGTCGCCCTCTTTGAACGAAGGCACCATAGCCTGCATCTGTATGCGTTTCGACATGGCATCGGTCATGGTGCCCTCAAGCCCATAGCCCGTGGTGAAGCGAATCTTGCGCTGGTCGGCAACATAGAGCACGAGCAAGCCATTGTCGCTCTTCTTCTTTCCGATGCCCCATTGCCTGAACAGCTCATGGGCAAAGTTGAAGATGTCGTCGTCGCCGATGCTTGGCAGCATCACCACCGCCGTTTCTATGCCCGTCTGCTTCTCGAGGCGGGCGAGCATGGAGTTTATGGAGTCGCATGCCGTGGCAGAGAGCAACTTCGAGGGGTCGCTCACATACTGTCGGGCATCGCTTAGCCTCACATTGGGCACGTTGCTTATGGTGTATTGCTTAGGCTCAGCCGCCACAGCCTTTGTTGCCAACATGCTGCAGAGCACAACACACAACGTGGCGCACAGTCCCCTGAGAGCTGCGCGCCATGCCACTTTGTGTACGCTTGTCTTAGCAGGTGCGTACCCACATATCTTGACTGTTATATGCATATTTCGGGTTTAAACCAACACCAGTGTTATTAGAACTCCACCTTTGGAGCCTTATCGGCGCCAGCCTCTGCCTCGAAATAGTTGTGCTTCTCGAAGCCAAACATGCCAGCGATGATGCTGCGTGGGAACTGTCGCAACGACTTGTTGTAGTCCTTGGCAGTGTCGTTGAAATCCTTGCGAGCCACATTGATGCGGTTCTCAGTGCCCTCCAGTTGCGACTGAAGCTCAAGAAAGTTTTCGTTGGCCTTCAGCTGAGGATAGTTCTCGCTGATGGCAAGCAACTTGCCCAGTGCTGTTGTAACGTCGCCCTGCGCCTTCTGATAGGCAGCCAACTGCTGCGGAGTGCAGTTGGAAGGGTCGATCTTAACCTGTGTGGCTTGCGAGCGAGCTGTCATTACAGCCTCCAAGGTCTCGCGCTCGTGCGATGCATAGCCCTTGACAGTGCTGACAAGGTTAGGGATAAGGTCGGAACGACGCTGGTATTGTGTCTCCACATTAGCCCATTTGCCATTCACCTCCTCGTCCATAGACACAAGGCCATTATAACTGCTGATGCCCCAAAGAGCCACTATCACCACTGCTGCAATGGTGATGATCCATCCAAGATGTTTCGGTTTCTTATTCATATTCTTAAAGTTGTGATTTAGTCGATAAGTGTATATTCCACCTACAAATTTAATAATATTGCGAAAATAACCATCAAAAAAATGTTGTTTTTCACTTACATTCTTATATTTTGGCATTTAGTTCAATACTTTTTCCGTAACTTTGTGGTCAGTACACGAGCATGCAGGCAAGCATACAACCCCACTGCCAGCAGCCCGACAACCCATAGACACACCAAATCAAGTAAACTAAAAAACGAACAAATATGCAAGAGACAAGACAAAACCGTATAGCCCGTTTGCTCCAGAAGGAGCTGAGCCTTATATTCCAAAGCCAGACACGTGCCATGCACGGCATCATGGTGAGCGTGACACGCTGCCGCGTGTCGCCCGACCTGAGCATCTGCACCGCCTATCTCAGTGTGTTCCCATCGGAGAAGGCACAAGAGATGCTCGCCAATATCAATGCCAACGAAAAGTCGATACGTTACGACCTGGGCACAAGAGTGCGCAATCAGTTGCGCATCATACCAGAGCTGCGATTCTTTATTGATGACTCGCTCGACTACATAGAGCGCATAGACGAACTGCTTAAGAAATAAGTGAGCAATGAACTTCCCATTCTACATAGCCCGGCGCTATGTGTTTTCAAAGAAGTCGACCAACGCCATCAACGTAATCTCTGTCATCTCCATGCTCGGAGTGGCAGTGGCAACCATGGCACTGGTGATAGTGCTCAGCGTGTTTAATGGCTTTCACGACCTTGTGGCGTCGCTCTTTACCAACTTCGACCCACAGATAGAAGTGACGCCAATGCAAGGAAAGACAGCACCCGCCGACGACCCACTGCTTGCACAACTGCGGCAAATGCCAGAGGTGGAGGTGGCAACAGAGGTGGTGGAAGACCAGGCAATGGTGATGTTTGGCGACCGACAGCAGATGATAACACTGATGGGTGTCGACGACAACTTCGACCAGCTCACACGCATAAACAACATACTCTATGGCGACGGCGAGTTTACGCTGCATGTAGCCAATCTCAACTATGGCATTCCCGGCATACGACTGGCGCAAGACCTGGGGCTCGGAGCACGATGGAATGGATACCTGAAGGTGTATGCACCGCTGAGGCAAGGACAACTTACCGACCTCGACGATCCCACCGAGGGATTTGTCGTCGACTCGCTAATATCGCCAGGAGTGGTGTTTGCCGTCAACCAGTCGAAATACGATGCCAACCGATTGATAGCACCTATCGCCTTTGCACGCACACTGTTCGATCAGCAAGGCATGCTCTCGTCGCTACAGATGCGACTGAAGCCAGGCTCCGACATAGCAGCAGTGAAGCAGCGCATGCAAGCCATAGCCGGAAGCAAATATCATGTGCTCGACAGGTTTGAACAGCAAGCCGACACCTTTCGCATAATGCAGATAGAAAAAGTGCTGGCATACATATTCCTCACATTCATACTTGTGGTGGCGTGCTTCAACATAATATCATCGCTGTCGATGCTCATCATCGACAAGCGAGCCGACATAACCACACTGCGCAACCTCGGAGCATCCGACAGGCAGATAGAACGCATATTCTTGTTTGAAGGACGTATAGTGTCGGCAATAGGAGCACTGCTCGGCATCGGACTCGGACTGCTGCTCTGCGGACTGCAGCAAGCATTTGGAATAGTGAAGATGGGCGGCATGTCAGGAACCTTCGTGGTGAATGCATATCCAGTGAGCGTGCATTACACCGACGTGATCGTGGTGTTCGTGACAGTGGTAGCTGTGGGATGGCTGGCATCGCTAATACCAGCACGACGCCTCAGACGCCTTTAAGCAAAGGCATAAAGGCAAAAAGCATAGAAGACAATGCCCACAAATAGCATTGACACATAACAAACACGCTTGTGTTGTGCGCACACAGGCACACAACACAAGCGGCAACAGAGATAAAATGCCATGCAGAAACCCTTTTGTGGGTCTTTTGTTTGGCAGTTTGCCCCATTTCACTTATATTTGCATGATATTATAACAGAAAAATAGAAACTTAAACAACAAACACAATAACCACCATGTCATTCGCAGAACATTGCAATAGCATATTCAATCAAGCCATCCGCGACTATCATGTTACGGACAATATCGAAACTCCGATAAACAACCCCTACGAGCGCGACGAGATAGAAAACCGACTCTATCTGAAATGCTGGATAGACACCGTACAATGGCATTTCGAAGATATCATCCGCGACCCACATATCGACCCAGTAGAAGCATTGTCGTTGAAACGACGCATCGACCGCTCGAACCAAGACCGCACCGACCTCGTGGAGCAAATCGACTCGTACTTCAGACAGAAGTATAGCGACGTGAATGTGCTCGACGATGCACGACTCAACACCGAGTCGCCAGCATGGGCCATCGACCGACTCTCTATACTCGCACTGAAGATATATCACATGAAGGAACAGGCAGAGCGAACAGATGCCACCGAAGAGCACCGCGAAAAGTGCGCTGCAAAATTGCGTGTGCTGCAGGAGCAGCAGGTAGACCTTACACTTGCCATCGACCAATTGCTCGATGACATCGCTGCCGGACGAAAATACATGAAGGTGTATCGACAGATGAAAATGTATAACGACCCCTCGACAAACCCTGTACTTTACAAAAAGTAGAAAAAATACAAAATGAAGACAGAACACCTCCTGATAATGCGATTCTCAGCATTGGGCGATGTGGCTATGTTGGTGCCTGTGGTGAGCTCGCTTGCCAGGCAATATCCGCACCTGCGCATCACAGTGCTGAGCCGACCCTTTGCCCGTCCACTGTTCGACGGATTGGCACCTAATGTGGGATTCATGGAGGCCAATCTGAAGGGCGAATATCACGGGCTGAAGGGACTCAATGCCCTATACCGCCGACTCATAGCCAAGAACTTCACCGCTATTGCCGATATGCACAATATCCTGCGCTCCAGCTATCTGCGCATGAGATTTAACCTTGCCAACTACAGGGTGGAGCATATCGATAAGCATCGCCAACAGCGACGACGACTCGTGGAACATCGTGACAATAAGCTGCAACAGCTGCCTACATCATTCGAGAACTATTGCGATGTGTTGGCACGATTGGGATATCCAGTGGAGCTCGACTTCCAATCTATATTTGGAAATACAGGAGGCAACCTGAGGCTCGTGTCCGACCGCATCGGCGAGAAGAAGATATTTCAACAATGGATAGGAATAGCACCATTTGCCGCTCACGAAGGCAAAGTGTATCCACCAGAACTCATGGAGCAGGTGCTGGCAGAGATAATAAGGCGACACCCGTCGTGTCGCGTATTCCTGTTCGGGGGAGGAGAAGAAGAGCACCGTGTGCTCAATGCATGGGTGAAGCGCTATAAGAATTGCATAAACGCCTCGGAAGTGCTCGGATCGCTGCAGCAAGAGTTGATAGTGATGAGCCATCTTGATGTGATGGTGTCGATGGACAGTGCCAATATGCACCTGGCATCGATAGCAGGCACAAGAGTGGTGAGCGTGTGGGGAGCCACACATCCATGTGCCGGATTTATGGGATGGCACCAAAGCACCGACGATGCCGTGCAACTCGACATGCCATGCCGGCCATGCAGTATATTTGGCAACAAGCCATGCGCCCATGGCAACTATGCCTGCTTGAAAGGCATAGCCCCAATGGTCGTTGCCGACCATGTGGAGCTCGCCCTGAAACATTAATCGCTTATTTAACGATGCTCAGCACCTGCCGACGGTTGTGACCATCGTTGCGATAGCTCACATGAATCCAGCGCGCAGACGTCTTGCGGTTGTGCTCCATGATGAGCTGGTCGAACACCAGATGGCTGCTGATGAACGTGAACATCTTTGCCGCCACTTCGGGGTTGCAAGTGTTTATGTCGGCAGCCTCGCCAGTGAGATGCTGCGATGTGCGGGCACCACCCACCAACTTGTTGACAGCCTCGCAGCGGTAACCACTATTGATGCGAATAACACCAAAGCGTCGGCGCAACGGCTCGAGCACATTCTGACACAAGGCAGTGAGACGCTGCACAACAGCTTCTGACGGCGTGTTGTCGATGCCATGGCGTATGGCTGTGGCAGAAACCAAAAACTCACGAAGGTTGAAGTGACGGGTGAGCTGACGATTGGGGAGCACATCGTAAGGAGCAACAATAGTGTCGGAGATAGTTTTGTCATTAACGATAGATTTTTTGTCAACGATACTCTTTCTGTTAACAATAGATTTTGAAATGGTTGCCGACTGTTGAACTGCGGCAACCATTTCTTTTGTGTTTTTCATTTTCATCTTTCTTTTGTGTTTAGATTATTAATTTTAAAGAATCAAGTAACTGTATTTTCCTAATTTTCTATTATCCCAAATCGGTCATTAGATTTTAATTTTTGTTAGTGCTTGTTTCGAGCAGGTTGCAACATTTGTGTTGAAGACATAGCGGGCTATGTCGAAACGCGAATGGAA
>CAKQAD010000039.1 GCA_934215545.1 uncultured Prevotella sp. | reverse complement strand
ACATATCGCCGTTGGACATATCCTTGAATACGACGGGGCGATAGTTTTCTGGATGAATTCCCTTCTTCATTTTGATTTAATTGTTATAATGTTAAATAAATATTTCGCTTTTAAACGCTTAGCAACTGCAAAGGTAAGACTTTTTTGCGAGACTGACAAATTTTCAAAACAAAAAATCCAAGCCATGTCGTAAAACGAAATGGCTTGGATTTGATAATGGAGTTATGCTATGTTTATTACTTAGCGAAGGTTATGATAATCTTAGTGAAGCGAAGCTGAGATGGTTCCTTCGTCTGTGTGCTCACATTGGTGAGTGTGAAGTTCTGCTCGTTGATGCCTGAGATAACGAGGTAGTTGCCATCGATTGATGTTGTGCCGCTTGTAGAAGAGATGTCGCCTGAAGCATTGCAGATAGTTGTTTGGCCCTTATCGCATAAGAACTTGATAGATGCAATCTTCTTTGTTGAGTTGAACTTCATGGTGTTCTTAGGATAGAAACGGAAGTTCTTGAATTTCAAGTTGAAAACAGGAGCTGAAGAGTTGCCACCGCCATCGAATGTGATTGTGAGTCCATTGGTAAGGGTAATCTCAGTGAGCTTAGTATCTTCTGTAAAGCCAGCGCTTGTTACGTCATACTCGAAAACGTCGCCAACGGTTGCATCGCCACCAGTATTGCCACCACCAGGCTGGTCTGGGTTTGGAGTGTCAGGATTGCCGCCCTCAGTGCCCTCTGTCTTGCCATTGAGCGATACGAGGTAGGTGGTGTTCTGAGCTGTCTCAAGAGTGTTGCCCATGTAGTTGGTGAGCTTGCCGTAAACCACTACTTCGTCGCCTTCCTTAATGGTTGACTGACCCTCTGTCCACTTCTGGTTGCCGAAGTAGAGTGAGCGGAATACGAGGAACTGACCTCCTGCCTTGCCATCGTCAGAGATGTAGAAAGATGCGTTGCCATATTGTGCAGAGAACTGCTCCTTGATAGAAACTACCTTACCCTTGATGTAGTAGCCCTGCTCTGACACTGCGCCTGAAGCAAGCTTCTTAGCTTCGTTGTTGGCTGCTACGCTGTTGAATGGATCGGCAAGTGTACCTGTGCCCTTAGGCTCGCCAACAACCTCGTCGCCACCACCAGGCTGGGTGCCGAACTCCTTGTCGCCGATCTTTGCCCATGTAACTGACTTCATACCAACCTGGCCGAAGTAGTTCTCTACATTACCGTAGAGGATAACTTCCTGCTTGAGGTTTGTAGGGTTGTCCTTGAGGTTTACACCATCACGAACAGCGCCAGTAGGAAGCTGAATAGCCATTACATTGTTGACATTTGTCTCGTCGGCAGAAGCAGCAACGATAACGTTGCTTGTTGCCTCACAACCCTCAGCGCTGAACTTAGCTTCTGAGATTGCCTTTTCAGGAACGAAGCCTACGATGTAGGCCTTTAGATAAGCGGTGCCTGTTACGCCACCCTTCTTGATTGCATTTACTGTGTAAGGATTGTCGATGGTGCCTGCACCTTCTTCGCCACCAGCACCTTCGCTACCAGCACCTGCGGTAGGAAGCTGATAAGCCTCAGGAACATCCTCGCAGCTTGTGAATGAGAATGTTGTTGCTACTGCAACCAACATTGCAAATAATATCTTTTTCATATCGTTTTGTTTGTTTGCTTGTTAGATAATATATAAATTAATGTGTAGATAAGCTTTTGTTATGTAGCTTACAATGTTAGTTGGCTTCAACTTTAGCGATGTCGCTGTAGCGGCGCAATACGAGCTGCACGGTGGTGCCGTAGCTTGATGTAGCGCTTGTCTTGTAGACTGTGAGAACACCAGTTACGTTGACCTTACCTTGTGGTACTACCTCGCCAGCGAAGTCGGCATAGCAGCTTGTGCGTACGCCAATCTGCTTCTTCTGAGCAGTAAAGCCTTTGAAGTAGCGTGTAACGCCATTACCAAAATCCTTTCCCTCTGCCTCAGGAGCCAATGTGAGTTTGCCATCAGCAGCATCGAACTCTACGTTCTTGAGAGTAACGAGACGTCCGCTATTCTCCAATGCTGTAGCTTCGTCGTTGAGCACTGAAGCATCGTCGAACACCTTAGGAGTGACGAGTGCAGGCTCTGGCTGACCGATAATCTTGAAGCGCTCCTGCCATTCGGCACGGCCGATGCGGCTTGGGTAGGTCTGGTTCTTCTTGAAGTCGGTGTAAGGAACACCAATCTGTGGCTGTGTGCGATAAGTGCCGTAGTAAAGACCGCCCACGTTAACGAGAATTTCCTGACCGATTTGCAGCTGTCCGCACAATCCACCCTGGGCTACGCAGATAATCATGCCGCCAGTAGCATCCTCTACAATTACCTGATTGTAAACGTTGCCCTCAATGTCGTTGGCAACAACGCGTGCCTTAATCTGCACACCGGCATCGATGCGTACTGTATCGTTGACAGGATCTTTTTGCAATGCGCCGTACTTGGCTTTAAGGTCGGCGATAGAAACGACATTGGTCTCCTGAATCTGGTTGTTGCCAAAAGGAGCAACCTCGCCAGTAGGATCTGTCCAGTCTTCGTCGATGCACGATGTCACGGTGAGGCCCATGACGAGTGCGAAGAGCGCGAGTTTCAGATATTTAATACTTTTCATCTTCTTTCGTGAATTTAGAATTTATAAGTAATGTTCAGCATGCCGTTGGTGCCGAAAGCATAGAACTTGAATGGGTTCTTCCCGAATGCATAGCCACGCATGTTGAGGCTTTCAGTGTAGTCGCTTCGGCTCTGCTCGTAACCGCCAGTAACGATGTTGCGGTTGTTGAGGATGTTGGTCACCATGAGGTTGATAGACAGTGAGCCATGCTTCAGATAGATGCTACGTCCGATTGAACCGTCGAGCATGAAACCACCATGACCCTTAGCCTGGTCGAGAGCGCCTGGCAGAATCTCGCCAGTAACGTCGTTGATGATAGGACGGTCGATGGCTGTCATCACCTTGTTACGCTTTTCGATGTTGTTCTGGAAACGGTAGTTAGGTGAGTACGACAGGTAGATGCGGTCGTAGTAGTTGCAGTTGAGGTCGATGAACCAACCCTTCTGGTGATAGCTTACACCGAGGCTCACTGCTGTGAGAGGTGTGCCGCTGTCGCGCATGCCCTTGTTGTGAACGTAGTCGTAGTTTTTGCCAGTCTGGTTGGTGCCGTGAAGTGTGGCACTTGTAGACTCCATGTAGCAGAGCTTAGAATCGTTGGTTATCTTAGCCTCGCTGATTGTACCGATGAGCTTCACGTCGAGGAAGCTGGTGAGCTTGAACTTAGCACCGAGCTCAGCACCATAATACTCCTTGTTCATATCGGTCATTGACACGTAGATGAATGAGTTGGTGTCGTCGTTGTAGAAGTTCTGCCAGTCGGTAACGTTGGTCATGCGGCTGTAGTAGCCCTTGAGGTTGAGGTGCAACCATGAATTTTCGTACATGTATCCGAGCTCTGAGCTGAAAATGCGCTCGTTCTTGAGGCCATCAACGAAGTCGTTATTGATCTCAGGCGATACGAAAGCGGTGCGTGCCTCAGGAGCACGATGCTCATAGCCAACGCCCAATGAGAGCACATGGCCATGTCCGAGGTTGAGGTTTGAACCCAACTTGAATCCGCCGTCGATGAACTGTGCGTGGTGGCTCTTGCCAAAAGAGTTGTTAGCAGCCAAGCCATTGCGCATCTTGCCATCGCGCTGGAATGCAGTGTAGCCAAGTTTTGCAGCTACAGTGTAGTTGAGTGGACCGAAGTTTTCCGAGTAAGAGCCCCATACCTTGCCCTTGTTGATGAGCAGGTTGTAGTCGTAGCAGAAGCGGTCGCCTTCCTTAACAACAGCGTTAGGGTTGTTGAGGTCGTACTGGCTCTCTGGCGATGCAGCTGTGAACTTGTCGGAAATAAGATAAGTGTTGATGTTGTGGAATTGTGTAGCGCCCAGCAAGTCTTCCACTGTCTGGTAGTGCATTGCCTTGTTGGTGGCAGCTACGATACCCACGTTGAACTTCTTGTCCTTGTCGATTTGGTGGTTGAAGGTAGAAGCCAAAGAGAACATCAGGTTGTCGTTGTGCTTAGCCTGGACATAATACATAGCATCGGCACCCTGTGCAGAAGCGTTTCTGTTGGCATAGTAAAGGCGATCCCAGTTAATCTGTCGGTTGGCCTTTGATGCGCGCCAGAAGTTGTAAGAGTTTGTCCAATCGGCAAACGCCTGCTCTGTGCGGTATGATTCGTTGTTGCCATACCATACATCGTAGTAGCTCGATGGCAGGTTCTTCCAGTAGTTAGGCTGTGGGTTGTCGGCATTGTTGTAGTTGAGCTTGGTGCTCTTATACATAGCATACTTGCCGAAGAAAGATGTGGTGAGCTTAGAGTTGTCGTTGATGTTCCAGTCCCATGTAAGGATGGCGCTTGGAGCATAGTCGTTCACCACGCGCGAGTTGCGCTTCTTGCCGTTCTGATAGCCCCAGTAAGGGTTGTAGTAGCGGTTGTTGGCAAGCCAATACACCTCGTCGGTAGCAGCACCCTGAGTAGAGCGCTCTGTTGGGTTGCCCCATGTAGAGAGAGATAGGCTGTGCTTGCCCATCACCTTCTGGATGCCGAGGAAGTAAGACAAAGAGTTGTAGAATGTGCCTTCTACATAGCCGTTGCGTGCCCAGCGGTAGCTTACACCACCAGTGAAAGCCCATCCCTTGTTAGAGAGACCGGTGCTGTAGGTGTACATGCCACGCAGAGTGTAGTTGCGGTTGGCACCACTGAGAGTGGCGCGATGACCTACTGGCATTGCAGACGGACGGAAGTTGTAGTTGTTAGAGCCTCCCATGCCTGCTGCGGCAAAGTTATTGCCCTCGAAAGGCAAGGCAAACTCCTGGTTGCGTGTCATGTTGTTAAGACCGCCAACCTGCGAATAACGGAACTGTCCGCTCTCCATATCGTTCAGTTGCAGACCATTGAGATAAACCTCATTGTACTTCTGATCGAAAGCACGATAGCGGAAACGTGCCGGTGAGAACAAGTAGCCCACCTGGCTGGCATAGATGTCGGTGTTAGAGTTGACGATTGTCACGTTCTGTGTCATGTCGTCGTCCTCACCGAGCTGTGCCTCAGTGAAAGTGAAGGCAGCCTCGCTTGATGTCTCGCTGTGGAAACCGATAGAATCGGCTGGTGCCTGAGCGAAAGCAGCAGGAGCGCAGCACATAGCCAACACTGCTAATTTAAGCTTCTTTTGCATGTAATGTTATAATTAGTTTTTAATTAATCTTTATTTGCCGCAAACAGCGGTCAGAGATGTTTGTTCGTTCATGGCGAATATCTGATGCAAAGTAAAGCAATTATTTTGGATAACGAAAATTTTTCTTTATTTATTTATGTTAAGGTTCTGTTTCATTGCACAATATTGTGTGTTTGTGCTTGTCTTGTGCAAAATACAGTCTTTGAAACATATATTTTTCATCAATTTCAACGGAATATTGCGGTTTATTCAGATTTATTACCGATATTTGCAACCAAATATCTGTAACTATACTAAAACACGCTAAAATAACAAACGCACTAAATAACTTAAAATGAAAAAGAGCTCATTGATTATCGTCTTCTTGCTTACCATGCTCCTTGGAGCGTCAGCACAGAAGAAGTTCAACTGTTATGGAATTGGTTTCTACAACCAAGAGAACCTGTTTGACACTTGCCACGACGAAGGCAAGAAAGATTATGACTTCCTGCCTAACGGCTCGTATAAGTGGAATGGCTTGAAATATCGCCACAAGTTGCGCAATATGGCTCAAGCATTGGCAGATCTTGGCACCGACCAACTCCCAGGAGTGGGCTGTGCTGTGATTGGATTGTCTGAGGTGGAGAACCATAAGGTGCTCGATGCGCTCATCGACCAAAAACCACTCAAAGCGCGTGGCTACAAATATGTACACGTAGAAGGTCCAGATCGTCGTGGTATTGACTGCGCTTTGCTATATAATCCACGCTTTTTCACTGTAAATAATGTAAAGCTCGTGCCCTATGTGCCAGAGGAACGCAAAGATTCTGGTTACGTTACCCGTGGCTTCCTGACTGTAAGTGGCACTCTCGATGGCGAGCATGTGACTTTCGTGGTGTGCCACTGGCCAAGCCGCTTTGCCACATCATACTATCGTGAGATGGCAGGACGTCAGGTGAGAGCGCTCAAAGACTCACTGCTTCGCGACGATGCCAACTGCAAAGTGATGGTGATGGGTGATATGAACGACGATCCAGTAAACAAGTCGATGACAGAGGGTCTTTCGGCAAAGGGCAACATCGATAAGGTGGGTCCTAATGATATGTACAACCCTTGGTACAACATCTTGAAGAAAGAGGGTCGTGGCACACTGTTCTATGGCGGTTCGTGGAACCTCTTCGATCAGATTGTGCTCACTCCAAACCTTGTAAATCCTAAGGGCGTGCGCGACTATAGCACTCTGAAGCTATATAAACATCAGATACACATACGCCCATACCTAATACAGAGCGAAGGCAAGTATAAGGGCACACCTAAGCGTACAACAGCAGGTGGAGTATGGCTTGATGGATATTCCGACCACTTGCCAGTGGTGGTGTATCTGCTGAAAGAACAGAAATAATGATAGAACGCCACCCATTCACGCCATTCCTTCCCGAAGGCTGCCGCCTGCTGATGCTGGGTAGCTTTCCGCCTTCGGAGAAGCGTTGGAGTATGCGCTTCTATTATCCCAATTTCAGCAACGATATGTGGCGCATCTTCGGACTGTGCTTCTTTGACGACAAACTGCATTTCGTGGATACTGAAGCAAAGACATTCCGACTTAATCAAATAGTGGAATTTCTCGAAACCCACGCCATTGGAATGTACGACACGGCTACGGCGGTGCGACGACTGAAGAACACGGCATCAGACAAAGATTTGGAAGTGGTGGAACCCACCGACCTGCAGGCAATGGTAAACACACTGCCACAACTCACCGATATCGTGACCACGGGACAGAAAGCCACAGATGTGCTCTGCACATGTTTTTCCATAAGCACGCAGCCAATGGTGGGAGGGTGTGTAGACTTTAGCTTCGAAGGCAGGCAGATGCGTCTATGGCGTATGCCAAGCAGCTCGAGAGCTTATCCGCTCAAGGTGGAGCGCAAGGCAGAATACTATCTGCGAATGTTCAACTCGCTCTATAACAACAATAAATAACGATAATAGCAAATATGACTACCAACGAAAAAGTAACCATCATAGGCATTGCAGGAGGCACAGGCTCAGGCAAGACCACTGTGGTTAGAAAAATTGTTGACGCCCTGCCCCCACATCATGTGGCTGTGGTGCCACTCGATTCATACTATAACGATACAAGCCACATGACCGACGAGGAGCGCCATGCCATCAACTTCGACCATCCCGATGCCTTCGACTGGAAGTTGCTTATACGCCAAATAAATGAGTTGCGCAACGGAAATGCCATTGAGCAGCCTACATATTCTTATATAAAGTGCAACCGTGAGAAGGAAACTATAACAGTGGAGCCTAAACCAGTGATAATTGTTGAGGGCATCATGACACTGCTTAACAAAAAACTTCGTGACATGATGGATCTGAAGATTTTTGTGGATTGCGACTCCGATGAACGCCTTATTCGCAATATACAGCGCGACATTATCGACCGCGGACGCACTGTGTCGATGGTAGTAGACCGCTATCTGAAAGTGCTTAAGCCCATGCACGAGCAGTTTATTGAACCTACAAAACGCTATGCCGACATCATTATCCCACAAGGCGGTGAGAACGAAAAGGGTATTGGCATCTTATGCAAGTATATTGAAAGCATAGTGCCTGACAATGGCAAGTAGTGATAGCAAGCAAAATTTTAAGATAAAATATAACGAATTAACCCCCAATTAGTCAGTTTGACCGATTGGGGGTTAATTCGTTATTGTGCTCTATATCATATATGTTATCTGCGGCTTCCGAAACCGCCACCATGTGAACTGCTTGACGAACCGCCACCCGACGAGTTGCGTGAGCTACCGAAAGAACGGATTGACGAGCTGTTGCCGAAAGAGCGGCGTGATGAGCTGCTGTTGTCGAATGAACGGGTGGTAGAAATGCCGAAAGAACGGTTAGACGAAGTGCTGGGGCTGAATGTGGAGCGTGGAGTCTGTGTGGTGCTGCCATTACCACGTGAGCCAAAGCTCTGATTGCCTGACTGCTTGTTCTGTATTGTGGTGCGTGTGCTGCTCTCGCGTGAGCCTGGAGCATTGCCACGGCGTGATCCGAAACCATTGCTAGATCCGTTGTTCATACCATTGCCACGAGAACCGAAGCCTTGTCCGTTGCCGCGCGAAGCATTGCCGTTGCTATTGCCGCGCGAACCGAAGCCTTGTCCGTTGCCTCTGCCTCTGCCGAAGTCGCCACGATCATAGCGGTCGCGCATTCCGACGTGTGCGCTATGGTTGCGTGAGCCAAAGGTGCGCCCGTTGTACCAGGAGCGTCCGTGGTTGTGTCCCCAAGAGTGGGTGCCACGATAGCTCACATAAACCGTAGGACGACTGAAGTAGAAATAGTCGCGGTGTGGATAGCGAGTGTAGATGGCAAAGCGCCAGTAACCATTGTTGAAATACAGCGGACGATAGAAGTAGGTCGCTGCACAGAAAGCATTATACTGCCAGTCGAACAACACATAACTCAAATCCAGATTGCGGTAGCGCCAGTATGGACCATAGAGGTCGTCGTAGGTATTTACCCCCATCAGATAGTCGAGGTTTATCTCGTATACTGCATCATACTGTTCCTCGTTGAGGTTAAGCTCATAAGCCATCTTGTCGGTGAGGAACAAAGCTTGCTCGCGAGCCTGCTTGTAGCTCATGGCATTTGCCGACACGGTGAATGTCAACACCATAGTTAATATTGCAAGTAACTTTTTCATATCAGTGAGTATTTAGTTCGTTAATATTCTTGTTAATCTCTTTTCTTCACTTGCAAAGTTAGCATATGATGCCGTGTGGGCAAAAGGATTATCCCTAAATGGGGGTGGGAAAATCCCTAAGTTTTTATGGATTATTCCTTGCCGTCTTCCTTTGCCTCACCGCTTATATTGTCATTGTTGGTAGAGATGTTGCGCTGTAAGGCACGGCGCAAGCGATGCACATGTATGGTGTTTATTATTTCCACCACACCATATATCATCATTGTCCAACCTATAACAAACAATGGTGCCGATGCTATCGACTCAGGGTGTACTATAGCCACTATAGCCACCAGCAGTGTCAGCGATGGCATCACCCAGAAGAAAATGCCCACTCGTGCCACACGAGCTACGCTGATGAGCATGGCAAACTGCCCAATGGCACCGAGAACCAATATGGCAGCAAGGATATACATGAGAGAAGTGATGAAGGTGGTGGGCATTACTGCCAGCACCAAACCAAGCAAGATGCTGCCTAGACCCACAATCGGAAACATGGGGCGCAGAGGTGTCAGGCGGTGTCCGTTGGCATCGTACACCTCCACATCGGCATTGCGCTGCTTGCTGCGTGCCACAAAATAGCTTATGCATGACACTACGCCCGACACAAAGAACAATATTCCGATGGCTACAATCATCCAGGTAAGTGTCTGGTCGCGATATTGTACGAGCAAAGCGCCAGTGATAAGTGCACATATGGCGCGGAAAATAGAACTGCTAAGAATTTTCATATCATTAATTGTTTTGGTTCGTATTTATACTTATGTTATCTGAGGCTTTTCTTTATATTGTTTTGGAGCTCTTATATATATGTTGATTGACGATTGTATTGCTAATTGTTTTAGTCTTGGTTTCCGTTGATATTTCTCTATGGTAATGTGTCTGCCTACGGCGTTTCTGATATTCATTTGCAAATGTATGTATTTTTATTGAATAATAGTTGGACATACATATACAAATACAAAAAAAACGAGCGTCAGAACCTTTAAGGCTTTGACGCTCGTTGTGATGTTGGGATACTCGGACTCGAACCAAGAATGACAGGACCAGAATCTGTAGTGTTACCATTACACCATATCCCAATGCTATTCATAAAGTATTGATGCCGCATTGTGTGGGCAATAAAAAACATCCTCCTTTGCAAGAAGAATGTCGCTTTATGTTGGGATACTCGGACTCGAACCAAGAATGACAGGACCAGAATCTGTAGTGTTACCATTACACCATATCCCAATG
>CAKQAD010000038.1 GCA_934215545.1 uncultured Prevotella sp. | reverse complement strand
TCCTGCGGATAGCATCAAACGTAGGACGCATTTCTGGTATATTATCTTTCTCAGCCATATTGAAAATCTTCTAAAATCTTACCAACTATTCTGTTTTTATCCTTACACTAATGAGAACATGGCTATTCGTACTGTTTGCTTTATCATATTAGACGCATTTTGCTTTGTCCCATTTATATTATGGTTATTGCCATTTTAACTTACAAAGATAACTGATTTTTATGAGTAAACACAACTACGGGGGCGTTTTCTGCGTAAATGAGACAAAAGTTTATCCTTCGTGAAAACTATACTTTGGTAGGTGTTTCTTTGCCAATTCTCGAGAATGTTTCTCTGTTGGTAGCAGCAGACAAATATACCATTGGGAGTGTTCTAATGTGCGTTTTTATGAGTTGCGCGACGATATTTGCCTCGGTGTGGGGCTCTGAGAATGTGGGTTGAGTGAGCGAAGAGGTGGAGCGGTGTGGTTTTGTGAGTTTTGAATGTGCAATAGGTAATGTGCTTGTGCATAAGACGTTAGCCGTGTATGGAACTTTGGTGTGCAATGAAGGCGATGGAGCGTGGTTGCAAATCAGTATTGATTACGTTGAAAAGGAGCCTTGTTTTATGTGCAATTCGGCCTTGTTTTATGTGTAATTCAGCCCGATTTTATATGTAAATAAGCCTTCTTTTCAATGATTTTAAGTCCGATTTTGAGAGTGAAGAAGCAAACGAGGGTGTTTGCTTGAAGTTTTCTTACGCATAAATAGCCTATTGATGGCATTGCACATTCTATTTTGTAATTTTCATTTGTAACAATTTGGCTAAATCAAAAATATATTTGCATGCGCAAGAATGAGGACATTTAGAACATAAAAGCGCAAAGCCTTGACTCTCACAAGCCAAGGCTTTGCTTAATTGCTAACCTAAATAAAGAGTGTTGCCACTCATTTTTTATGGAAATAATAGTTTCTTATTATGGAAAAAATAGTTATTTCACTGGCACTTCAGCCATTGTCTTCTTGAGCAATTCCCAGAACGGAGCGATGGTAGGAATGTAGCAACGCTCTGATGTGGTGTGTGGTGAGCACATGGTAGGACCGAACGACACCACGTCGAGGTGTGGATACTTGCCAAGAATTACCGAGCACTCAAGCCCGGCATGGTCTACCTGCTCGATAGCGTCCTCGCCAAAGAGCTCGCGATAGTTCTTCTCGAGCAAGTGCAGGATTTCGCTATCGGTGTTAGGATCCCAGCCGCCGTAGCTGCCGCTAAGCTCCACCTTCATGCCAGCCATAGAGAATGTCGACTCAAGGGTGGTGGCGATATACTCCTTCATGCTCTCGTTGGCAGAGCGTGCGAGGAGTTTGAAGTAAGCATGACCAGCCTCGATGTCGATGATGGCGAGGTTTGACGATGTCTCCACAACAGTAGGGAACACAGGAATCATGCGCAGCACACCGTTGTGGCAGCCATAGATGGCATCGAGCAGATTGTCTTGAATTTCTTCAGGAGTCTCGAAGGCAGGTGTCTCCACCTCTTCTGCAAAGAACTGTATGCCCTCTTCGATGGTGCGATATTCGTGTGCGAAGAGTGCCTGCCACTCCTCAACGCTCTCTTTGAGTGCCTCAACATTCTCCTTAGGCAGTGTGAGCACCACCTCGCACTCGAAAGGAATGGCATTGCGCATGTTGCCACCATGCCATGTGGCAAGGCGAGCGCCATATTCTGCAATAGCCTCATGCACGAAGCGTGCCATGAGTTTGTTGGCATTGCCACGGCCCAGATGTATCTCCAAGCCAGAGTGTCCGCCCTTCAGTCCTTTCAGCGTAACCTTCAGTGCTGCGTCCTCCTTGTCGGTTTCCACCTCCTTATAGGCGAGAGTGGCTGTAACGTCGATGCCGCCAGCCGAACCGATAACAAACTTGCCCCATGTCTCAGAGTCGAGGTTGAGCAGAATGTCGCCATTAAGCTCGTTGGTGGGCAGACCCTCAGCACCGAACATGCCTGTTTCTTCATCGGCAGTGATGAGTCCTTCGAGTGGGCCATGCACCAAGGTGTTGTCTTCCATGGCAGCCATGATGGCAGCCACGCCGATGCCGTTGTCGGCACCAAGAGTAGTGCCTTTAGCGCGCACCCAGTCGCCGTCGATATATGTCTCTATAGGGTCGGTTTCGAAATTGTGTGAGCTCTCCTTGCTCTTCTGTGGCACCATGTCCATGTGTGCCTGCATGATGATGCCCTTGCGGTTTTCCATGCCTGGAGTGGCAGGCTTGCGCATCACGATGTTTCCGGCGGCGTCCTTGAATGCCTCTACTCCAGCCTGCTTGGCGAAGTCGAGCAGGAACTGCTGTACCTTTTCAAGATGTCCTGACGGACGTGGCACCTGTGTGAGTGCGTGGAAATTGCGCCAGATACCCTCTGGCTTCAGGTTTTTAATTTCACTCATAATAGTAGTGTTTTATTTAGTGATTATTGTTTTCTTTTTTGTGAACGACAGCGCCACCCATGCGTATATGCCCAGCGCCACTACAAGCAGTGTCTGTATGGAGTGCACTATGAGCACGAAGTTGAGTGCGTCGATGTCGGCAACGCCATAGAGTATGAGCATTGTCTTCACGGCAAAATGCCAGGGACCGGCGCCGTTGGGGGTGGGCACTATCACTGCTATGCTTCCCACTATGAATGTCACCAGTGCGCATGTCATGCCAAGGCCGCTGGTAGCGTCGAAGCAGAAGAAGGTGAGGTAGTAGTGCACAAAATAGCTTGCCCAAATGCCTATAGTGAGTGCCACAAACAGCATGGGGCTCTTAACATGCTTTATGGCGATGACGCCCTGCCAGATGCCTTTGATGGTGGTCTTCACCTTATTATATATGGCAAATCGACGCATGATGTACCATGCCAGCAGGCACACGGCAATGCCACACACGGCTGTTACGGCATAGCCAGCCACCGAAAATCCCGAAAGGATATTGTCGATGTTTGTGCCGGTGCGGTTGAAGAAGACATTGAACACCCTCACCTGCATGACGAAGGTGAGCAAGGCTATCAGCATCACCAGCAGTGAGTCGATGGCTCGCTCCATCACCACTGTGCCTAATGCCTTTGGAAACGACACTCCATCGTAGCGGTGCAGCACACCACAGCGGGTGAGCTCGCCGATGCGTGGTATCACCAGGCTCACGGCATAGGATAGAAAAATGGAGTTGATGCTTGTCGATGTGCGAGGATTTTCGCCCATGGGGTTGAGGGTGAGGTGCCAGCGCCAGCCGCGAAATGCTTGCGCCATGATGCCGAAGGGAAATGAGAGAAGCATCCAGCTCCAGTTCATCTCGTGCAGCAACACCTGCTCCACCTGCCCAAAGTCGAAGTCGCGATACATCCAATAGAGTATCAGTCCGCCGAGCAATAGTGATAGTGCAATCTTGAATATGTCGTTGATTGTCTTTTTCAATGTCTTGGAGTAATGTATTACGGTTACGGACGCAAAGGTAGAAAAAGATTTTCGATTTGTTGATTATGCTGATGCTAATAATGTTAAATTTATGGCATTTCGTAGTTTGCAGGCACTTGCAATGTGTGAAAATGCTAATAATCAGCCACAAACGTTGGCTCAACCTATATTTCATAATGGCAGCCTTTAAACTGACATATATTGATATGTATCAACAAAAAAGTAGAAAAATGTAAGTTTTCCTTATTCTGTTTGCGTACACAGCTAACGTTGTGTATCTTTGCATCGTCAAAAGGAACAAAGGATAACACATAAATCAGTTGCTTAGAGCATACTGACAAAGATTAAAAGCGTTGGCTGGCAAACAAAAGTAGCTGCCAACAGAGAGTTTAGAAAAAGATTTAGGATAACTTAATTTAAAGAAAGGTAAAAGATTATGTTGACAATGATGATTTTGGCCATTGTAGCAATAGCATTTGCACAGGCCGTGAATTTGGCGCATAAGATTGATATGAAATAACAATTCATGCTCAATCCAAGCTCCATTCTTCATTTCTGAAGAGAAGATATTTGGTAAGTTGTTAAAATATTTATGGCAGCGATGTCTGCCATATTTTTAAAAAAAAAGAGGGTCGTCCGGTAACGGGCGACCCTCTTCTGATTTATCTGTGTGGCATGCTTCAGGCATGCCTTTATGTTAGAGTTGTGCCAGCTCCACCACCTTGTCTACGGCAGCAGAAAGGCCATCGGTGTTCTTGCCACCAGCCTGGGCAAAGTGTGGCTGTCCGCCACCGCCGCCCTGGATTAGCTTGGCAGCCTCGCGCACCATAGTGCCGGCATTGAGTGAGTGCTCCTTAACGAGGTCGTCGCTCATGCACACGTTGAGCATAGGTTTGTCGTGAGCCACGGTGCCCACAACAGCGAGCATATTCTCTGTCACTGCCTGGCGCAGCTTGAACATCAGGTCTTTGGCAGCAGCAGGTTCCATAGGCAATACGGCAGTGATAACCTTCACGCCATTCACCTCGCGAGCCTTATTTATGAGCTCTGTCTTGGTGCGCTCCACAGCCTGGGCCTGGAACTGCTCAATGTTCTTCTTCATGGCATCGTGCTCCTCGATGTATTTGCCGATGACACCCTGCAAATCCTTAGCATTGTTGAAGAGGGCGCGGATGGCCTTGAGAGCATCCTCGATGTTATACATGAGTTCCTCGCATTCCTTGCCAGTCTTGGCTTCGATACGGCGTATGCCGGCAGCCACGCTGCTCTCTGATATTATCTTGAACATGCCGATGCGTCCGGTCGACTGTGCGTGTATACCACCGCAGAACTCGCAGCTTGGTCCGAAGCGCACCACGCGCACCTTGTCGCCATACTTTTCGCCAAACAGAGCGATGGCACCGAGCTTCTTAGCCTCCTCGAAAGGAGTGTCGCGGTGCTCGTCGAGAGGCAAGTCCTGGCGTATCATATCGTTTACCAAACGCTCCACACGGCGCAGGTCTTCGTCGCTTACCTTCTGGAAATGCGAGAAGTCGAAACGCAGTGTAGTGGGCGAAACGAATGAGCCCTTCTGCTCCACATGTTCGCCGAGCACCTGCTTCAGAGCATAGTCGAGCAAGTGTGTAGCGGTGTGGTTGGCTGCCGAGCCCTCGCGCTTGTCTACATCCACGCAAGCCATGAAGTCAGCCTCAGGATTCTTAGGCAGTGTCTTGACGATGTGCACCGACTGACCATTCTCGCGCTTGGTGTCGATAATCTCTATTGTCTCGTCTTCGCTCACAAGAACACCCTGGTCGCCCACTTGGCCACCCATCTCACCATAGAATGGAGTGTTGTTGAGCACCAGCTCGTAGTAGGTGTTCTTCTTCTGTGTCACCTTGCGGTAGCGCATGATGTGGCACTCATATTCGGTGAAGTCGTAGCCCACAAACTGCTGCTCGCCATCGCTCAGAACCACCCAGTCGGAGTTTTCTACGGCAGCAGCGTTGCGTGCACGATCCTTCTGCTTCTGCATTTCGGCGTCGAACTCGTCGGCATCGACAGTAAATCCGTTCTCACGGCAGATGAGCTCTGTGAGGTCGAGAGGGAAACCATAGGTGTCGAACAGGCGGAAAGCCTGCACGCCATCGAGCTGTGTCTTGCCCTGCTTCTTGAGCTCGTCCATGGCAGAAGAGAGCAGGTTGATGCCCTTCTCAAGGGTGCGCAAGAACGAATCCTCCTCTTCCTTGATAACGTGCAGAATGAGGTCGTGCTGTGCCTTCAACTCTGGGAATGCCTCGCCCATCTCGTTTGTGAGCACAGGGATGAGCTTATAGATGAACGCCTCTTTCTGTCCGAGGAAGGTGTAGGCATAGCGCACGGCACGGCGCAAGATGCGGCGGATTACATATCCTGCCTTGGCATTGCTTGGCAGCTGGCCGTCGGCGATAGAGAAGGCTACGGCACGCAGGTGGTCGGCGCACACGCGCATAGCCACATCGGTGTCTTCGTTCACACCATATTTAAGACCAGTGATGGCCTCCTCTTCCTTGATGATAGGCTGGAAAATGTCGGTGTCGTAGTTGGAGTGCTTGTCTTGCATGGCGCGTACAAGGCGCTCAAAGCCCATGCCGGTATCGATAACGTGCATTGGCAGTGGCACGAGTGAGCCATTGGCCTTGCGCTCGAACTGCATGAACACGATGTTCCAAATCTCGATAACCTGTGGGTCGTCCTTGTTCACAAGCTCACGACCAGGCACTTTTGCCTTCTCTTCAGGAGTACGAGAGTCGAGGTGAATCTCTGAGCAAGGACCGCAAGGACCTGTGTCGCCCATCTCCCAGAAGTTGTCGTGCTTGTTGCCGTTGATGATATGGTCGGCAGGCACATGCTTAGCCCAAAATGATGCAGCCTCGTTGTCGCGCTCCAAGCCCTCTTCCTTGCTGCCCTCAAACACAGTAACGTAGAGGTCGGCAGGGTTGAGCTTCAATACGTCGACAAGATACTCCCATGCGTAGTCGATGGCACCCTCCTTGAAGTAGTCGCCAAAGCTCCAGTTGCCGAGCATCTCGAACATGGTGTGGTGATAGGTGTCGTGTCCCACCTCTTCGAGGTCGTTGTGCTTGCCACTAACACGAAGACACTTCTGAGTGTCGGCGCGGCGGCGTGGCTCTGGTTCGCGGGTACCAAGAATGATGTCCTTCCACTGGTTCATACCAGCATTGGTGAACATCAGTGTAGGGTCGTCCTTTATTACCATCGGTGCAGAAGGCACGATGGTGTGTCCTTTCGACTCGAAAAACTTCTTAAACGAGTCGCGGATTTCATTAGCTGTCATCATATTATATAATATTATATATTTTGTTTTTAAATTCTTGTAGAAACGTTTGCAAAGGTACGCCGTTTTGCTTATTTTTGCAAATAAATTACACATTGTTTTATATAAAATGCCCGTGTTATGGCACTGAATACTGACAAGAACGTGAAATTATATTACTCCATCAAGGAGGTGGCACAAATGTTCGATGTGCGAGAAAGCACGCTGAGGTATTGGGAGCAGGAGTTTCCGCGACTCAAACCCAAGACTGTGGGGCAGAGCGTGCGCCAATACACCGAGAAGGATATAGAGAAGATACGCGTCATCTACAACCTTGTCAAGGTGCGTGGCTTCAAGATTTCGGCAGCAAGAGAAATGATGAACCGCAATAGGGCGGGAGTGGACAAGAGCTCCGAGATTCTCGACACGCTGATTTCCGTGCGCGATGAACTTCGCGAGATTAAACGACAGCTTGACGGACTCGTGTGAGCAATGCCCGATTGCCATTGCTACCGTATATAATCCATTGCTACCATGTGTGAAGCTACAAACTACAACTGCTGTTAACTGCTAAAAACCGAAAAACAAAACCAAAATACTTATAATAAGAAAATGAAGAAAACCATTATTCTGTCGCTGGCAACAATGCTGTCGGCGACGATGTCGGCACAGACAGCCACTAACATGGTTGCACTCAATGCCGAAGCCAAGGCTATGGCTGTAAATCTGAAGCTCACCGGACCGCTCTCTATAGAGCCGGCAGGCGACTATCGACATTTGCGCGACCTCTGTTTCCAACTGCGCAACCTTGACCTCAGCGAGGCACAGAGCGACACCGTGCCCGACAATGCCTTCCACTCACGCCACCAGCTTAGGCACATAACATTGCCAGCAAAGGTGCGCTACATCGGTTCGCAGGCTTTCTTTGCTTGCGACAAGCTGCAGCAGCTCACACTGCCTGCAACAGTGGCAACAGTGGGCGATGCCGCATTCTCTGGTTGCAAGGCAATAACAGAACTTACCATCGAAGGCCGCCCCACACTCGGCGAGTTTGCCTTTGCACGACTCACTGCCTTGAAGACGGTGCGCGTGCTCTCTGCCATACCACCAAAGGCAATACCTTCTACATTCTATGGCATCGACCGCTCGCAGGTGAAGCTCATTGTGCCTAAGGGCAGCGAGGGCGCCTATCGCAAGGCGGCAGGCTGGAATGTGTTCTTCGCAGAGCCAAAGACAGCCTATCAGGTGTGCGACCCACTAACATGCTTGGCGCCTGCACCTGCAAGCATCACCCTAACCAAGGGTGGCAAGGCGGTGAATGTGCACACTGCATGGAACGTGATGGCTGCCGACGGACTCGACAATGAACTCGAGCAGGCAAGAGAGATGCTCACAGAACGCATCGGCAATATAGTGAACTCACGACAGATGGGACTGCGCTTGCATCTTGGCATCGACACATCGCTTGCCGACGACGAGGCATATACTCTCAACATCGCTGCACGCGACATCACTATCAAGGGCAAGACAGCCCGTGGAGTGTTCTACGGACTCATGACACTCGACCAGTTGCTCCGTGGCAATGGCTCAAAGGAGTGCGTCGATGCCATTCCACAGCTCACCATCAGCGACCAGCCACGCACTCATGTGCGCGAACTTATGGTCGACCCGGCACGTATCTTCATCCCCTACGAGGAGCTGAAGGCTTTCGTGCCCGAGATGGCTCGCTACAAGCTTAATGCCATGCACCTGCACCTTGTCGACGACCAGGCATGGCGCATAGAGATAAAGAAATATCCGGAGCTCACCGAGAAGGCCACTTACCGTTGGGGACAGGACGACATACAGATGCCTATCAGTGGCTATTACACACAGGAGCAGATGCGCGACTTGGTTAGCTTTGCTGCCAAATATCATGTAGACATAGTGCCTGAGATAGAGATGCCGGGTCATGAGGTGGCTGCCATTAGTGTGTTCCCACAGCTCACCTGCGAGCAGCGCCAAGTGCCGGTGCGTACAACATGTGGCGTGAGCAACCAGTTGCTCTGCCCGGGCAACGACTTCACCTACGAATTCCTTGGCAATGTGTTCAAGGAGATTGTCGACATCTTCCCATCTAAGTATATACATCTTGGTGGCGACGAGGCAGGCAACCCACCTCTTGATTGCTGGACCGACTGCCCCAAGTGCAAGGCACTGAAAGCAAAGCTCGGCATCACCACCACCGACCGCTCCGAGAACTGGCGCCTGCAGGGCTATCTGTTCGACCGCATGATAGAACTCTTGCGCGACACCTATCACAAAACACCGATGTTCTGGTATGAGTCGGACTTCAAGGAGATACAGCCAGGATGCGTTACCTTCGCTTGGCGCACCGGACAGACACAAGAAGCACTCGATGCTGCCGTGCGCAACAATGCACGCATCATGCTCTGCCCAGGCGATCATTGCTACTTCGACTATCCTATGGCTAAGGGCGACATGCCCGAGGTGAACTGGGGCATGCCAGTGACATCGCTGAAGGATGCCTACGCTCTCGATCCTTCATGGGGCATGGGCGAGGAGTTCGAGAAGAACAACTTGTTTGGTGTGGCAGGAACACTCTGGAGCGAGTGCATCACTTCGCCAGAACGCGTTTACTATCAGGCTTATCCACGCGCCATTGCATTGGCAGAAGTGGGATGGAGCCAGCCTTCAGTGCGCTCATGGGAGGGATTCCTCACACGCCTGCGCCCTACAATGAAGGACATGATGCGCCGTGGCATCACCTGCTCGCTTAAAGTAGAGTAGGAAGATTAAACAAAATATTTAACCCAAATCAGTCATTGGGGTTAAAACACAAAAGAGGCTATGACATTGCGTCATAGCCTCTTTTGTGTTGATGTGCGGTGGATAATATATATATATGTGTCCGCTTGCAATATATATGTGAGTGCTTAGAGCATGTAAATCTATGCCGTTTAGAGTATTTGCAGCACTTCTTTCACGTCTTCTATCTTCTTTAGTTCGTCCATGATAATCTTCACTTCGCTGCGGTCGTGAACGCGTATCTCTATCTGTCCGTCGAAGATACCCTCGTTGCTCTCGATAGTCATTTTATGGATGTTTACATCGAGCTTGTCGGATATCACCTCAGACACGTCGTGAAGCATTCGCTTGCGGTCGATACCGCGTATCTGTATGGTGGCATCGAAGAACATAACCTTGTGCATATCCCACTTGGCATCGAGGATGCGCGGACCGAAGCCTGCCTTTAGTTTGGCAGCCACAGCGCAATCGCGGCGATGTATCTCCACGCGGTTTTTGTTGTCGATATATCCGAGGATGTCGTCGCCAGGAATTGGATGGCAGCAGCTTGGGAATATGAACGTAGAGATGCTCTCCTCGTTGATGATGATAGGCTTCTTCTTGTTGAAACCCTCGCCCACGATGAAGAACTTTTTATTGTCGGTCTTCTTGTCGGTTTTGCCGAAGAAAGGCATGAACTTACGCCAGCCACCCGACTGTTCTGCCTTCTTCTCACGCAGCTCTTCAAGGTCTTTGTCGCCAAGGAGGATGGTGCGCTTGCCGACTGCCAGGAACAGATTGTCGGCTTTTGCCATTTCATGGAATTCGCATAGCTTGTTGATGACGGGGGTGGTCATCTCAAAGTCGTTCTTTCGCAGCCAGTCGTCGAGTATCTGTTCGCCCTTTTTCTGCAGCTCGCGGTTGTCGCGACGCAGTATGGCCATGATTTTGCCCTTAGCCTTTGCTGTGCTCACAAAGTTTATCCACGAAGCCTGCACATGCTGCGATTTCGACGAAAGAATTTCTACCTGGTCGCCACTTTGCAGCTTGTGG
>CAKQAD010000037.1 GCA_934215545.1 uncultured Prevotella sp. | reverse complement strand
AACCCCCGATTTTAGCGGTCGACGCTTCTGCGACGCCCGCGTGTGGAGCTTCTTCAATCGCTATGCCGATGGTTTCGACCGCTATCTGCCATGGGCACTTGGCAAGGATAAAGATGCCGAAGACATGCCTCTATGGATAGTGCCCAACTGCAAGTTGTCGGTGCACGACCTCGAAACAGCCATGCGCGACCACTACGAAGGCACGCCATTGGCACTCGACACCACAAGCATTGGCGGTGGATTATATCAGATGCCCTATCGACCAACGCCACTCACATTCAAAGTCGACGGCAAGGAATATTTCAACGAGCGACCTATATCCACACAGCAGACAGCATTTACCTTCGTGTCGCAGCTGCGCTCATGGTTGCCAAACGAAATTGGCGGCGTGTTGTGGTTTGGCAACGACGATGCCAACATGATTGCCTACACGCCAGTTTATTGCGCAAGCACCCGACAACCGCTGTGCTATAATACACCAGGAGCCGATGCAGTGACATTCTCGGCAGACAATGCCTTCTGGATGTACAACTTTGTGAGCAACATGGTTTACCCGCGCTATTCGCAACTGTTCCCTGAGCTGCAGGCAGTGCGCGACAGCCTTGAGCAAGGCTATTTCGCAGCACAGCAGAGCGTGGAGCAGCAGGCACTATCGCTATATGCCTCCGACAAGGCGGCAGCCATAGAGCATCTCACAAGCTATGGCTGCGACCAGGCGCAGCGAATGCTCAGCGCATGGCAGCAGCTGGCTCTAAGGATTATCGTGAAATACAACGATATGGCGGTGAAGAAAGAGGTGGATGGCAAGATGCTGCACAATGTTACACGCCCTGGCTATCCCGAAAGTTTCGCAAGAAAACTTGTAAAGCAGACTGGCGACTTCTATGCTGTGCCGAAACAATAGCAGACATAAACCAAACGACACTTTTTTTATATCATAACTCTCAATACCTTTAATTTAAGGGGTGTTGGGAGTTTTTCTTTTGCTACAATTCAGGCATTCAAAGTCCGACACAGGCAAATGAAGAATACTAATATTTAGGTATTTCACGGTTTGCAAATACCTAGTAACTTTGCATTCAGAAAATGTAAAGACAAGATAACTGTAATTATTTCACTCTTATCTAAAAATTATTCTAAAATATGAAGAAATTATCTACCCTTATTCTTTCTGTTTGCATGGCAACGACCATGATGGCACAAATGCACGGCAGCCTTACCTTTGTAGGTGCATCGCAGGCTAAGGTGCTGACAACCAATATCGTTAACAACAGCGATACCGTAAGTTTTGCAATGACAAGCGCCAATGCAGCCAGCATTACGCTGCCCGACATGAACAACAACACCATGAATATTGCGTCATTCACAATAGAGAATGTGAATTTCAACATGAGCGAAAATCATGTAATCGAAATACCCAATCAGAAGTTCACTTCAAAAGTGACAGTAGATGGTAAGGAGAAACAGATAACAGGCTCTAATATATCGGGCAACTATAATATGGCTGACAATGCTCTAACGCTGAAGGCTGTGTTTAAATATGGAGCTATGCCATTCGAATTGACATACAACATAAAGGCATATTATGTAAAGGCTGTCACCAAACCTATCACCGTGACAGTGGCGCATCAGCTCACTTATAACAACGATGCTGTGACATATAACGTGCGCAAATATATCGATGGTGACCAGCAGAAGCTCGATGTACAGATAGCATCATTCACACTCGACAACACCGTTATGGGCAACCTTCGTCTTGGATCCTACACCATAAAAGGGCTAACCTACGACGAAGTGTCTGGCGGCTTCTATCGCGACTATAAAGACGATGGACTGAGCATGCACTTCACAGCCGAAAAGGACGGCACCACAACTATGAATGCTGATTATGACTTCAATCCTGCTAAAGACAATAATATCCTGGTGAAATATGATGGCAATAATATCAGCGATATAATTAACACTTTCCAGGTTGGTGCTATGCCTTTCTGTATTACTACAGCTTTCAAACAGCAGGAGTCGGGCATCAATGCCGTGAAAAACTATGGTATACGCCCCGATGGTATAATGTACGACCTCAACGGACGCCGAGTGACAGATAGCTACAAGGGAGTGGTAATCGTTAATGGCAAAAAGTATCTTAAATATTAATTTTGAGTTTTGAATTTTGAATTGTTGCCTTCGGCAATTTTGAATTAATGATTTTTGAATTCAGAATTCGCAGCCTAAAAACGCCAACAGCGATAATTCAAAACTCAATAACTCACAATGCGCGAAGCGCACAACTCAAAATTCAAAGCTCAAAACTCAAAACTCAAAACTGCAGCTCCGCTGCATCTCACAACTCAAAAATCTGTATAGTGAACAATATTCTTAAAACAACCGTTGCAACAGTGAGTCTCATGGTGCTCACTGCGTGCAACGGCATTTTTGATGATATTTACGATGACCCAAAGGCAATAGTGCCAGCCAAGGGGCAGCTCGTAATAGATGCTACCAGTTGGACCGACTGGTATTATGTCGACCTGAAGCATTTGCAGCAGCTGGCTGCCGAAGCTGACGACGAAGCGCTGTTACAGGCACAGACACAGTTTGTGGCTTACCCCATACCGCTCGCTGCTACAGGTAATAGGGTAAGCGTTCCTGCTGCCGATGCCACACAAGGTGTCACACAAGGGCAAAAGGCAGGACAATATATGTATTGGTTTGATGTGTTTGGTGTTGGTATCAAGAACAACACCTTTGCATACTTTACGCCCACTGAGCAACAGGCGGAACCTAGCGAATGGAGCTTTGCCGTGCATCGTAACAATGTGCGAACCAATGGAGGTGCCGCATTGAAAACTTCATACACCGCCATTGACCAGTTGCCCGAGAGCAGCGAGGCATTCAAGCATATGGTGTTTACCGACGATGAGTGGACCGAGAATCAGGTGTGGGACAGTCAGGAGCAGATGCTTACGGGCTATGTGCCATCGCAGGGCATAACAATAAATCGTGTTCTGTCGTCGTGGCTCACTATAGATATTCCACCCATGCCACCAGCATTTAGCATCGACAATCATGTGTTTGTGTTGCGACTTAACGATGGCACCTATGCAGCATTACAACTTGAGAATTATCTATCGCCAAATGGCACAAAATGTTTTCTCACCATTAACTATAAATATCCGTATTGATGAACAACAAGATATTTCTTGGCATATTCTTGGCATGCTCCACATGGCAAGTGGCTGCTGCACATATTGCAATGGACAACATTCAAGTCATTGGCGACTCACTGCCAGCCCAGCCCACAGCAGACGACGTCTACAGGCAGTTGCTGCTCGAAGATGTGGTAGTGACGGGCACTCGAACTCCAAAATTCCTTAAAGACACTCCCATACAGACCCGTGTCATCAGCGCGAAGGAGATAGCCCGACAAGATGCTACCAATGTGCAAGACCTATTGCAGCAAGTGTTGCCAGGAGTGGAGTTTACATATGCCATGAACCAGCAGACACACCTCAACTTCTCTGGATTTGGCGGTCAGGGAGTGCTGTTTCTTGTCGATGGAGAGCGACTGGCAGGCGAGACAGGGGACGATGTAGACTTTACACGTCTTAATATGGATAATGTGGAGCGCATAGAAATTGTTAAGGGAGCTGCATCTGCCCTTTATGGCAGTAATGCCACGGGTGGAGTTGTGAACATTATAACAAAGCGAAACAAGCAACCATGGGCTCTCAACATTAACGCTCGCTATGCCAAGCACAACGAGCAACGCTATGCCGCATCGCTGTCGCTCGCAAGCAAGCACTGGAGCAATATGCTATCTGCACACCTATGTAGCAGCGACAACTACAATGTGCATAGTGCTGACAACCCTGCTACACGTATCATATCTACAATATATGGCGACAAAACAATAAATCTAAGGGATCAACTGGCGTGGAACCCACGGAGCAACATCAGCATCACTGGAAGAGCAGCCTATTTCTTCAGGCAGACGGTACGCTCCGCTGATTTGCCCGAGCGCTACCGCGACTTCTCCGGTGGACTGCGCTTCGACTGGGCTATTAGCGACAACGACCAGTTGCAGGCAAGCTATGCCTTCGACCAATATGACAAGTCGGACTTTCAGCGCATTGCACGCCTCGATATTCGAGACTATAGCAATGTGCAGAACTCATGCCGATGGCTCTACAACCACTCATGGCAAACGGGCAGCGTGCTCACCATCGGGGCAGACATGATGCACGATTATCTATACAACATCAAATTGCTGGGAGAGGTGCGTGAGCAAAACTCCTACGATGTGTTTGCACAATACGATTGGCGTATCAATGACCAGTGGGAGGTGGTGGGAGCCTTGCGCTACGACTATTTCGATGATGGGCATTACTCACGACTCACTCCCAAGCTTAATGTATGCTATAAACCTGCAAGCAACCTTGCTTTGCGTGCCGGATATGGAATGGGATTTCGGGCAACGACTCTTAAAGAGAAATACTATAACTTCGACATGTCGGGAATATGGATTGTTGAGGGCAACGAAAATCTTAAACCTGAGGTGAGCCACAACTTCTCAGTGTCGGCAGAATACACCAAAAGCCATTACAACCTCACAGCATCGGCATATTATAATAAGGTGAAGAACAAACTATCTACATCGGCACCTTATTTCAAGACCATTGCCGACAAGTTGCCGTATCTGCCATATGCCAATTTCGATGCCTACAATGTGTGTGGCGGAGAGCTTGGAGCACAGGCAAAGTGGACGTGCGGACTGGGGGCACGCATAGCTTATGCCTACACCAAAGAGCAGTTACCAAAGAGCAAGACGGGGCAGAGCGTTGGCAATCAATATATACCTGCCCGTGAACATGCTCTCAACGTGAGCGTCGACTACGATCATCAGCTGTGCAAGCAATATGGTTTCAATGTGGCACTGCAAGGACGTGTGCTCTCAGGAGTGAAGAATATGGAATACGTCGACTACTACGATGTGAGCAAGGGCATGGTTGCCATTAGCTATCCGGCATATTCTATCTGGAAACTGCAATTGGTTCAGCGCATAGGAAAGGCGTTGAGAGTCAATGCAGCGTTAGACAATGTGTTGGGATATAAACCAAAATATTACTATTTAAATAGTCCCATCACCGACGGAATAACACTTCAGGTGGGAATGTCGATTAATATAGACAAACTGTTCTGATGCAGATTATGAATTTTGAATTTTGAGTTGTGAGATGCGCCGTGGGCGCAATTTTGAGTTTTGAATTTTGAATTTTGAGTTGTGCGCTTCGCGCATTGTGAGTTATTGAGTCTTGAATTATCGCTGTTGGCGTTTTTAGGCTGCGAATTCTGAATTCAAAAATCATTAATTCAAAATTGCCGAAGGCAACAACTCAAAATTCAAAACTCAAAACTCAAAATTGCGCCCACGGCGCATCTCAAAATTCAAAATTCAAAAATGAAGAAGTCAACACTAATAAAACACCACAAATGGCTTGGCATAATTCTATGCCCGTTGCTGCTGATGTTTTGCGTGTCGGGCATATTGCTTGGCCACAGGCAACTGATAAGCAATGTAAATGTAAGCCGTAGTGTTCTGCCCAGCCGTTATGAATATCATAACTGGAATGGCGGATTGCTCAGAGGCACACTACCCATCGACAATGCACTGGCGCAGCGACTGTCATTATCGTCCGATACGGGGCGTCAGGTGTTGCTATATGGCAATGGTGGCATGTGGCTCACCAATGCCACAGCATCCGCATTTAAGGATTTTAATAGGGGGTTGCCTACTGGTGCCGATCAACGTCAAATACTTGGTGTGCAGCAGGCAGCAGGCTGTCTTTATGGGGTGTCTCGATTTGCCCTTTATCGCTACGATGTTCATGGCTCCTGGCATCGGCTGTCGTTGCCTCTGCAAGCAGACGAACAGCTTGCCGACATTTCCTGTCATGGCGACACTCTTGTGGTGCTTAGCCGCTCTTATGCCTACATAGCATTGCCACCTTACAACAACTTCCGTAGACTGCAACTTCCCACACCATGCAATTACGAGAACTCTACCACTGCATTCCGCACAGTGTGGTTGCTTCACAGTGGAGCACTCTTTGGCACTGCAGGGCGTTTGGTGGCAGATGGCATTGCTATAGTGTTGGCGGTGCTTTGCATCAGTGGCATAGTGTTCTGGTTAAGGCCAAAGCGTAAGCAGTGGCTTCGATTTTCGTTTCTATTGCACCGCAAAGCAGGGC
This sequence comes from uncultured Prevotella sp., assembly GCA_934215545.1. Lineage (GTDB taxonomy): Bacteria > Bacteroidota > Bacteroidia > Bacteroidales > Bacteroidaceae > Prevotella. The sequence continues at coordinate 4,841 of CAKQAD010000037.1, read as the reverse complement.
GCTACACCATAGCCCTTACTATGCTGATTGTGCTTACGGGGTGGTGCCTGCGCCCACCAGCGTTGATAGCGCTTGTATCGAGCAAAGTGCCAATCATTCCTGGCACTACACTAAGCAGTAGCAACCCTTGGCACGATAAGCTACGCATGATGCGCTACGATGACAACAGCCACGATTGGCTATTGTCAACTGCCGATGGTTTCTATTCCATCAATCTGACGAAACATACTGTAGAGCATATTGCAACAACACCGCCTGTGAGTGTCATGGGGCTTAATGTGTTGCAGAGCGATGCTGACGGCAAGTGGTGGTGTGGCTCCTTCAGCGGACTCTATGTGTGGGATAGACAGAACAACACCATCACCGACTATTATACCAATAAGCCTGCAGCAAAGCAAACAGGGGCACCCTTTGGAAAGAAACCAATTAGTGGCATGAGTGTCGACTTCTCCGCCAGCAGCAATGGCAAATGTCTGTCGGCTCCTATCATTGCCGACTACTATGCCGGCACTCCCTTGTTGTCGCAACCCGACGACCTCTGCACACTACCAATGTCGCTGTGGCAGGTGGCATTGGAAGCACATAGCGGCAGACTCTTTATTGGTAGCATAGCCACTTATGTCTTTATATTTATAGCAGGTCTTCTCGCCATTTGGTGCCTGTGGACGGGTTATCGCATATAACAGCATGATCCTTACATCTTGCACATGTGGTAACCAAGGCGTTTAAGTTCCATTGCCATGCCCATGAGATACATTTGATGCAAGGCAGCCACATAGCCACGAAAGGCGGCTGGAGTGCCTGGCTCGAGAATTTGGTGGCACAACAGGTTGTAGGTGCGCGAGGCACATTCTGCTACTATGTTGTTTATGGTGGTGTGTCCATCGGCGGTAAGCTGTAGCACTTGCTCGCAGATGTATTCGTCCATGTGGTCGAAGTCGCGTTGGTCGCGCAAATATTTATACAGGTCGGGCATCTTACTGTATTGCTGCCAGTCGGTGTCCCAACATTTTGTTATTGCCATGCCAACGAACATCATCCATTCGAGCGACACGGTGGGGTAGGCATTGAATTCTCTCATGCCATCGGGCAGATAGCTCTCGCAAATAGTTTGCCATTGCTCTTCGATGTCGGGGGCTTTTGGCAGTGGCTCGTCTATCATTCCGTGTGAAAGCAGATATTGTTGCAGATCAGTGTGTATGAGTGATTCAATGTTGATATTGTTGCTTGTAGACATTATATAAAATTTTGATTTTTGATTTTTGAATTGTGCGCTGTGGGCGCAATTTTGAGTTTTGAGTTTTGAATTTTGAATTGTTGCCTTCGGCAATTTTGAATTAATGATTTTTGAATTCAGAATTCGCAGCTTAAAACGCCAATAGCGAAAATTCAAAATTGAATAATTCACAATCGGCGTAGCCGACAACTCAAAACTCAAAACTCAAAATTCAAAATTCCAGCTCTTGCAGGTTCTCCATCTTCTTTGTTGCTAAGAATTCGTATATGCCACACAGATGTTCGCGCACTCGGCCATGTCCGAATTCGTACACTTTACTTACAAGGCCATCGAGGAAGTCGCGGTCGTGGCTCACTACGATAAGCGTGCCGTCGAAGTCTTGTAATGCTTGCTTGAGCACATCTTTTGTTCTGAGATCCAGATGGTTGGTAGGCTCGTCGAGAATAAGCAAATTTACGGGTTCGAGCAGCAGCTTAAGTATGGCAAGGCGTGTTCGCTCGCCTCCTGACAGCACTTTCACTTTCTTTGTCGACTCCTCACCTCCAAACATGAAGGCACCCAGCAAGTCGCGTATCTTATTGCGAATTTCACCTTTTGCCACATCATCGATAGTTTGGAAAACCGTTAGTTCTCCATCAAGTAGCGATGCTTGGTTTTGTGCAAAATAGCCTATTTGCACGTTGTGTCCCAGCTCGAGTTTGCCCTGGTTTTGCAGCTGTCCCATAATGCACTTCACCAGTGTCGACTTGCCTTCGCCATTACGCCCTACGAATGCTATCTTGTCGCCACGCTCTACGGTGAGGTTTACGCCGCTGAACACGGTCTTGTCGTCGAATGACATTGCTACATCGCTCATCTGCACGGGGTAGGCTCCACTGCGAGGACTTGGCGGGAACTTCAGTCGAAGGTGGCTTGTGTCTTCCTCGTCAACCTCTATAAGCTCCAGCTTTTCAAGCATCTTCACACGGCTTTGCACTTGGAATGTCTTGGAGTATGTGCCTTTGAAGCGTTCTATGAAATCCTTGGTCTCAGCTATCATCTTCTGCTGTTCCTCGTATTTCTTCATCTGCTGCTCACGGCGTTCCTTGCGTAGTTCCAGGTAATGACTATAAGACGCCTTATAGTCGTAGATGCGCCCCATCGTCACCTCGATGGTGCGGGTGGTAATGTTGTCCACAAACTTACGGTCGTGACTTATCACCACCACAGCCTTGGCGCTATTGCAGATAAAGTCTTCAAGCCAGCCTATCGACTCAATGTCAAGGTGATTGGTTGGCTCATCGAGCAGCAGCACATCAGGCGATTTCAGCAGCAATTTGGCAAGCTCTATGCGCATGCGCCAACCACCTGAAAATTCGCTGGTGGGGCGGTTGAAGTCTTTACGCTCAAAGCCAAGACCCAATAATGTCTTCTCTACATCCTCCTCGAAGTGTGTCATGTCTATGGCATAAAACTTCTCTGAGAGTGTCGACACCTTTTCTATCAGCTGCATATATTCGTTACTCTCATAGTCGGTGCGAGTGGCAAGCTCGTTGTTTATGCGATCTATCTCTGCCTCTATTTCATGCAGGTGCGCAAATGCCTGGCATGTTTCGTCGAACACGGTGCGCCCATCTTCTGTCATAAGGTGCTGTGGTAGGTAAGCCACCACGCAATCCTTTGGTGCCGACACGGTGCCGCGTGTGGCTTTGCGTACACCAGCAATAATCTTCAGCAATGTGCTTTTGCCAGCGCCATTCTTACCCATCAGGGCTATACGGTCTTTTTCGTTTATCTGAAAAGAAATGTCTTTAAATAGGGTGGTGCCGCCGAATTCTACGGTCAGTCCATCAACAGTTATCATATTGTGAGTTTTGAATTTTATATAAGATAGGCTGCACCTCAGCAATTAAAGCAAGCTTTATTGCCTTCGGTTTGCACTATCTTTGAGTTTTGAATTATGAATTATGCGCTTCGCGCATTGTGAGTTTTGAGTTATGAATTGTGAGTTATGAATTCAAAATTGAATAATTCAAAATCGGCGTAGCCGACTATAGCTTTAGCTTTTGGCCTATGTAACTTGCTTTTCAATCCAAGTCATCAGTACTGTTACGGCATATTTCTGTTCTGCTTCTGTCAAAGGTCTTCCGGCAGCTATATGGTGCCATTTAGCGAAGCACTCTCTGCAACAGCAGCCAGTGGCATGTTGGGCAACGAACACAGGATGTCCTCTCATTGGTGTCTGCCTTCCATCATTAGGTATCACAGCAGGTGCCAGTCGCTTGGCTACAAAATCTTCAGCATGTTTACAGATAGTAGCCAACCCCTTCGCCGCAATATATTCCTTGTCTTTCGTTGATAGGTGAAACCGGCTCCGGAAGTTAGATTTTGAAAGTTTTTCGAACAATTTTGTTAGGTCATACTCTTTATCTGCAGAAAAATCTGCAGATAAAGAAGAATCGTTTTGCTCTCCTTCCTCTGCAAACAGATTGAGTTGTATATAATTTTTGTGTGTTGCCATACGTTGACTTTCTGTCAAAATCAAGATGCCATCATCCCATCACTACATCGAGCACCATCATCAGTACAAAACCGATAGCAAAACCTATGGTGCTAAGATTGCTATGCTGTCCGCTCGATGCTTCTGGTATCAGTTCTTCTATCACCACATAGAGCATTGCTCCTGCAGCAAAGGCAAGCAGGTAGGGTAGTGCTGGCATCAGAAGTGTGGCAAGCAGCAACACGGCTAAGGCGCCAACAGGCTCAACAACGCCACTCAGCGACCCTAACACAAACGATTTCCATCTACTATTGCCAGCTGCACGCATCGGCATAGAGATAATGGCACCTTCGGGAATGTTCTGAATGGCAATGCCCAACGACACCGACACAGCACTTGCTAAAGGTATGTGTGATGCACCATTCTCGGCTCCAGCGAACACCACACCCACAGCCATGCCTTCAGGCAGATTGTGGATTGTAACTGCAAGCGCAAGCATGGCAGTCTTCGACAGATGCGACTTCATTCCCTCAGGCTTGTCGGTGCCTATATGAAGGTGAGGCGTAATCCCGTCGATCAGTAGCAGAAATGCTATACCCAGTAGAAATCCCACTGCAGCAGGCATAACAGCCCATGAACCGCTGTCGGCATTCATCTCCATAGCTGGAATAAGCAATGACCATACCGATGCAGCCACCATTACGCCTGAGGCAAAACCTAAGAGCGACTTCTGTAGGCGTTGCGACATCTCGCCCTTCATTATAAAGACAAAGGCAGAGCCAAGCATTGTGCCAAGTAGCGGAAGCAAAAGCCCTATTGCCAATGTTATCGTCGGTTCGCTCATTATTATCAGTCGATATCTATTAACTTGAAATGCTTGTTGAACGTCAATTCTATACCATTAGACAATTCCACCTCGTATTTATTCTTGTCTAACTCCATTTTCTTTACTCGTTCTTCTGGATAATTACTATATATGAAATTCTTTATGCGTTGTGGAATGAGTTTCGCTGGCACTGCACCACGTTTGCATTCAATTTCTGTAAGATAGCCCCTTTTGTCAAATTCGAGCTTAGTACCATTTTGCAGCACTACATCATAGCTCTTGCCGACGATGCCTGATTC
>CAKQAD010000036.1 GCA_934215545.1 uncultured Prevotella sp. | reverse complement strand
CGCGTGTGAGCATAGCACCGACGGTGGGACTCGACTGCTACATCTTCTCGTCGCTCGCGCTCGAGTTCCAGTACGGCTTCCCGCTCGCCATCGACGGCAAGGCGCACGTAGCAACCACATGCAACGGCAGACCCGACGTATATCGGATGCGCTCCGACATGCACCGCCACAACATACAGATAGGCTTGAAAGCCACGTTCCCGTTCCGCTTCACCTCAGCCGACGGCAACAGCCTCTTCACGCTCATCGAAATGGCACTCGGCATATACGACCCTGCCGACGAACAGAAAAAGGAAACGAAGATGGAACGCCGCAGGATGAAGCTCGGACGCGTGCTCGATTCGTATTAATATAAAAATTCAAAATTCGATATGTTAGAAGTGAAAAACCTCCATGCCACTATCGCTGGCAAGGAAATACTGAGAGGCATCAACCTCACAATAAACGATGGCGAGATACACGCCATCATGGGACCTAACGGTTCCGGAAAGTCTACACTCAGTGCTGTGCTCACAGGCAATCCGCTCTACGAGGTGACAGCAGGCGAGGCATGGTTCAATGGCAAGAACATCCTTGAGATGAAGCCCGAAGACCGTGCTCACGAAGGTCTGTTCCTATCATTCCAGTATCCAGTGGAGATACCGGGCGTGTCGATGACCAACTTCCTTAAGGCGGCTGTCAACGAGAAACGTAAGTATCAGGGGCTGCCAGAGCTGAAGGCTGGCGACTTCTTGAAGCTTATGAACGAGAAACGCAAGATTGTGGAGCTCGACTCTAAGTTCACACGCCGCTCCGTAAACGAGGGCTTCTCAGGTGGTGAGAAGAAACGCAACGAGATATTCCAGATGGCAATGCTCGAACCGAAGCTCGCCATCCTCGACGAGACCGACTCCGGACTCGATGTCGATGCAATGCGTATCGTTGCCGATGGTGTAAACAAGATGCACACCCCAGAGACATCTGCCATCGTCATCACCCACTACGAGCGACTACTCGACATGATAAAGCCCGATGTAGTGCATGTGCTATACAAGGGACGCATCGTGAAAACTGCCGGACCTGAGCTGGCAAAGGAGATAGAGCAAAGAGGATACGATTGGATTAAGGCAGAACTTGAAGAATTTTGATTTTTGAGTTTTGAATTGTGCGCTTTGCGCATTTTTGAGTTTTGATTTTTGATTTTTGAATTATCGGCTTCGCCGATTGTGAATTGTTCATTTGTGAATTACGAATTCAAAACTCAAAATTCAAAATTGCCAAAGGCAATAACTCAAAATTCAAAACTCAAAATTCAAAAATGCGCCCACGGTGCACAATTCAAAACTCACAATGCGCCCACGGCGCACAATTCAAAACTCAAAATTCCAAATTCAAAATTCAGAATAATGGCTTCAGAACAACAATATATTGACCTCTACCGCGAATGTCGCGAGCAACTCTGCGCCCATAGCAGCAGCGTGCTCAATGCAGTGCGCGATGCAGCCTTTGCCGACTTCGAGCGCATGGGCTTCCCCTCGCGTAAGGTGGAGCGTTATAAATACACCACCATCGACAAGCTCTTTGAGCCAGACTATGGTTTGAACATCAATCGCATAGAGATTCCGGTGGACCCCTATCAGGCATTTCGCTGCGATGTGCCTAATCTGAGCACATCGTTATATTTCATCGTCAACGACCAGTTCCGCCAGGCGCTGCAGCCTAAGGAAAATCTGCCAGAGGGTATTGAGGTTACATCGCTTGCCGATTATGCCAATGCCAATCCGGAGTTTGTGGCTCAGCATTATGCGCGCCTTGCCGACACCAGCGACGATGCACTCACCGCTTTCAACACAATGTTTGCGCAAGACGGACTGCTTGTTCGTGTGAAGCGTAATGTAGTTGTCGACCGCACCATACAGGTGATAAACATTCTGCGCTCCGATGTCGACCTTATGGTCAACCGCCGCGTGCTCATCGTAATGGAGGAGGGCGCCAGCGCCAAATTCCTTTTCTGCGACCATGCCGCCGACGACCGTCACTTCCTTACCACCCAGGTTATAGAGGCTTATGTGGGAGCAAACGCATCGCTCGACCTCTATTGTATGGAAGAGACACACAACAAGAACACCCGTGTGTCGAATGTGTATGTGGAGCAGCAGCGCGACTCGCGCTTCAATCATAATGTCATTACCCTGCACAATGGCATCACACGCAACCGACTCGATGTGCGCATGGTGGGCGAGGGCGCAGAGTGCTGGTGCAACGGCTGTGTCATAGCCGACAAGAGCCAACATGTCGACAACAATACGCTTATCGATCATCAGGTGAGCCACTGCACAAGCCACGAGCTCTACAAGTATGTGCTCAACGATAATGCCGTAGGTGCCTTTGCCGGACGCGTGCTCGTGCGCCATGGTGCCCAGCACACAGTGTCGGACGAGGTGAACCAAAACCTCTGTGCCACCAAGACGGCACGCATGTACACACAACCCATGCTCGAGATTTATGCCGACGATGTGAAGTGCTCGCATGGCTCAACCGTCGGGCAGCTCAACGATGCTGCACTGTTCTATATGCGCCAGCGTGGCATCAGCGAGAAAGAAGCCAAGCTGCTTCTGGAATTTGCGTTCATCAACGAAGTTATCGATAAGATACAGCTCGAACCCCTACGCGACCGTCTGCACTATCTTGTGGAGAAACGCTTCCGTGGCGAACTTAGCAAGTGCGAGGGATGCCGCTTCTGTAAATAATTTTTTTACAGGCACATCAGCATTTTTTCGATTTGCTGCCTCTTCAACTCTAAAAAACTTCGACTTGTCATCTCTTCAATTAAAAAGAATATGTACGATATAAATAAGGTTCGCGCCGATTTCCCCATACTCTCCCGCACTGTCTACGACCGTCCGCTCGTCTATCTCGACAATGCGGCAACCACACAAAAACCATTGTGTGTGCTTGAGGCAATGAACAATGAATATCTCAACGCCAATGCCAATGTGCATCGTGGCGTGCACTATCTGTCGCAGCGTGCCACCGACCTCCATGAGGCGGCTCGTGAGCGTGTAAGAGCGTTCATCAATGCGCCCAAGACAGAAGAGATAATCTTCACACGCGGCACCACAGAGAGCATCAACCTTGTGGCATCATCGTTCTGCGAAGCATTCATGACCGAAGGCGACGAGGTTATATTATCGGTGATGGAGCATCACTCCAATATCGTGCCCTGGCAGTTGCAAGAAGCAAAGCGCGGCATCGCACTCAAGGTGATACCTATTGACGACAGCGGAAAGCTCGATATGGAGGCTTATGAGCAGTTGTTTTCTGACAAGACAAAGATTGTGAGTGTGGCTCATGTGAGCAATACGCTCGGAACAGTCAACCCGGTCAGCGAGATTGTGCGTATAGCACACGAGCATGGAGTGCCAGTGCTGATAGATGGGGCGCAGTCGACGCCCCACTTCGCCGTAGACGTGCAGTCAATCGACTGCGATTTCTTCGCCTTCAGCGGACATAAGATATATGGACCAACGGGTATAGGTGTGCTCTATGGCAAGGAAGAATGGCTCGACCGCCTGCCACCTTATCAGGGTGGAGGCGAGATGATAGAGAGCGTGAGCTTTGAAAAGACTACTTTCGAGAAGCTGCCGTTTAAGTTTGAGGCAGGCACTCCCGACTATGTGGCAACCCACGGATTGGCCACCGCTCTCGATTATGTTTCGGCATTGGGCATGGACAATATAGCGCGCCATGAGCAGGAGCTCACCGCTTATTGCATGCAGCAGCTGGCAGGCATCGATGGCATGCGCTTCTTCGGCACCACTGAGGGCAAGGATGCCGTAGTGTCGTTTCTTGTAGGCAATATTCATCATCTCGATATGGGCACGCTGCTCGACCGCCTTGGCATTGCGGTGCGCACAGGGCATCATTGTGCACAACCCGTAATGGATAGGTATGGCGTTCAAGGAGTGGTGCGTGCCTCGTTTGCACTATATAACACAAAGCAAGAGATAGATGCCCTTGTGGCTGGAGTGCAACGCGTAAGCAAGATGTTCTGATTGCTGTAGCAATGCCTATTTACTTAGCATCACTGTTGGCTTCCTTGCATGCCAGCATGGCAATAGCTGTCCATAGCAGCATGCCAAAGAACACCAGCAGCGAATCGTAGCTAACGAACACGGTCAGTATAAATGCCAGCTGGGCATGCAGATAGTGCAATGTCTGCTTGGTGCTTACCTCGCGCTCCTGAACCGATGAGTAGTAGCAACGAAACCACTCTATTGGGGCAGTAGCCATCTTTTTCAACATCTTCCAGTGTGTGGCGCATGTGTTTGACAAGCTGCGAGCACCAGTGCTCTTGCTTTGCTGCAATATAACGTTCTTTTCCATAGCTATATATATTATAAAATGTATATGTGTTAGTGTTTTAATCTTACATGGGCAAAAGTAAAGCAAACCCAGGAAAACAATGTTCCAAAAATGCCTCGATGTGTTAATTAATCGCCTTTAATACATAAAAAATCACGACAACTGTTAAAAACGATAACGTTTATGGCTAAAACAAGCAAGATAGAGCCACATTTATTGCCTCATTTCTACACCGATTGTATTGAGGCGGGTTGCGACGAGGCGGGGCGTGGCTGCTTGGCAGGTAGTGTCTATGCCGCTGCAGTGATATTGCCACGCAACTACGACAATGCCTTGCTCAACGACTCAAAGAAGCTATCGGAGGCCAAGCGTCGTGAGCTGCGCGACCAGATAGTGCGCGATGCTGTGGCATGGGCTGTGGGAGTGGTCACACCGCACGAAATCGACCGCATAAACATTCTCAATGCCAGCATCCTTGCCATGCACAGAGCCTTAGACCAACTCCAGGTGCGACCAGAGGCGGTAATCGTTGATGGCAATCGCTTCAAACCCTATCGCGACCTGCCATACACCACCATCGTCAAGGGCGATGCCAAATATCAGGCCATTGCTGCTGCCAGCATCCTTGCCAAGACTTTCCGCGATGAGTATATGGACAAACTTGCCGAGGAATATCCTTACTATGGATGGCAGCAGAACAAAGGCTATCCCACTGCTGCACATCGGGAAGGCTTGCGACAGCATGGCGCCTCGCCTTACCATCGTATGAGCTACAACCTACTGGGCGATGGGCAACTCGAATTCGATTTCAAATAACTCTTATAGAGCATATATACATAAACCAACCTTTCTACTGCTATCCTATGAGAATGGACAAATATGGGCGTGAACTCGACCTTCTGCTTATGCTCACCGACAATGGCAGCCACACGGCACAACAGCTTGCCGACCGCCTGGGCATAACACGCCGCAACCTATATTATTATTTCGACTATCTGAGGGCATCTGGCTTCCAGCTTATAAAGACCGGCACTTACTATCGCCTCGACCGCTCATCGCCGTTCTTCCGTCATCTGCACGAGAACATAGCACTTAGCGAAGACGAGGCGGCATTCATCTGCCGCATGCTCAGTGTCAATGCTCCCAACGACTATATGGCGCAAGCCATCAGGCAGAAGCTGTCGCGCTCCTTTCATCTGCCCGATGCTGCCAACCCCGAACTGCAGCGTCGTGTCAGTGAGTGTCTGGCAAAGTTGCGCGAGGCAATGGCACGCCAGCAGATGGTGGTGCTGCACAACTATTCGTCGCCACACAGCCGCACCGTGTCCGACCGCATCGTAGAGCCGTTTCTGCTTATGAACGATGGCAGGGATGTGCGCTGCTATGAGTTGAGATCGCACCAAAACAAAACGTTCAAACTCTCGCGCATAGAGAGCGTAGAGATAATAGATGTGCCATGGACATTTCAGCGCCGCCATAAGCAGATCTACACCGATATGTTCATGTTCTCTGGCGAAGAACTGTTCCATGTGGAGCTGCGCTTAGGCCAGCTCTCGCACAACCTTATGCTTGAGGAATATCCGCAGTCGGAGCAGCACATCACTACCGACAACGAGGGGCGCTGGATTTTTTCTGCCGATGTGGCATCGTTTCTCGGCATCGGACGCTTCGTCATCGGACTCTACGACGACATCGACGTGCTCGGCAACGATGCCTTCTGCAAGTATATCAGCGACAAAGTGATGAATATGAATGCCAGACACTCTGGCGATGCCACAAACATTCAATAATCTCTATGACATTTCTACAACAACTTCGCACCCGCTTTCTCAGCGGCAAGAACCCAAAGTTCACCTATTATATATCGGCATATCTTAAGAATTATATGCCACGCTGGCTCTTGCACCCCAAGGTGGGGCGTCTCGACAGCATTCTTGAGCGCCGTGCCGACCGCGATGCCATCGTCGACCGTGTCGACTACTACTGCCGTGCAGAGCAATTTTCAGATGTTGGTCATGATGCATGGATGGCAGGCTCTGTGACCATTGCCAATCAACCCATGACCAGCCAAAAGGTGTATTGGCTCGATGCCATGGAATATGCGCGCCGCTTCCCATCATCGTTGCGTTGGCATCTGGAGCCTGGCGATGTTAACTATGTGCTGCCAGTGCCAGGCATCTGCAAGAGCCGACCGCTGTGCGAAGGCAATGAACACTCGGTGTTGCTCAACCTCGACAAGGTGCGACACTTCTGCTTCTTGAACGATAGCAAGTCGTGGCGCAGCAAGAAGGACATGGTGGTGTTTCGTGGAAAGATAGGGGGCAAGGAGCCACGCTGGGAGTTTATGCGCCGCTGGGCAAGTAATGCTCGTGTCGATGCAGGTGCCATCGACCATGTGTGCGACGAGTGGCAGCGCCCTAAAATGTCGCTCTATGCACACCTCGACTATCGCTATATAATGGCTATTGAAGGCAATGATGTGGCGTCGAACCTGAAGTGGGTGATGTCGTCGAACTCCATTGCTGTGATGCCACGTCCTACATGCGAGTCGTGGTTTATGGAAGGCAGGTTGATACCTGGCTATCACTACATTGAGGTGCGCCCCGACTTCTCCGACCTCATGGAGCGTCTCGACTACTACTCTTCACATCCCGACGAGGCAGAGGCAATAGTGAAGCATGCCCATGAGTTTGTAGCGCAGTTTGCCGATGCACGCCGCGAAAAAATAGTGGCGATGCTTGTCTTGCGCAAGTATTTTCGTGCCGTAGCACAGCTATAGCCATAATTGGTGTCATAATTATCTATGATACAAATAAAAAAGCATAGTTGTATGTGTTAAATTATGCAATTTTTTTTCACTATTGCATAATTTGGCGTAACTTTGTGAAAATCCAGTATGGTATGTATTAATCGTTATGGTTTGCCATAATAAACTGCTGGTAAATACATGTTTGACAACAAAAAATAAATATATATGAAACGAAACGAATACATTGCTCCAGCCATCATATTGGTGGATATGGAGACAGAACAGCCTATCGCTGGATCACTCAGTGACGATGGTAACAGTGGTAACTTCGGTGGAACTCCTGGTAAGGGCGATGCAGGAAGTGCTTATGTAGGTGGCAAGCGTTACTTCGATTCTTGGAGCGACGATGCAGAATAATTGCGTCATGCATGTATTCATGATTATATAAATACATGATTGCATAAACAGTTATCCCCGTTGCAGATTTATGTTCCGCAACGGGGATAACTGTTTTTATTTACTTTCTATTACGCCAAAGTCTTATTTTTCGGCCTTCTCTAAGAACTTTATCAGTCCCCAGCGCACGCTGCGCAAGCCAAACTGCTCTGTATGGATGTCGTCTGGAGCCACCCAGAAGCACTCAGCGGCATCGTCGTTGGCAGTGAGTGCTGACTCATCAGCCACCTCGCACTCATAGAACATGTCGAGAGTGTGTATGTCGATGTTGCTATAACGATATACGTTGGGCAATGAGAATAGATAGCGGGCAGTAGTAACCGAGAGTCCTGTCTCTTCGAGCACTTCGCGGTGCAGACCCTCTTCCGATGTCTCGCCAATCTGAGCAAAGCCACCAGGAAGGTCGAGAGTGCCCTTGGCAGGCTCCATCTTGCGACGCTCCACCAATATCTCGCCCTTAGCATTGCGGATGATGGCTACGTTAGAAGCACTCGGATTCATGAAAAACTCGAAGCCGCAGTTGTCGCATTTCTTACTGCTTGCGCCGCTAACGGCAAAGTGATGACTGCCACACATGGGACAGTACTCGAATTTATCCAATGGATGCATAAATATATAGTGTTATATTAAAATATGTATATATCAGAGTAATAATGCCTTTTAACGACTGCAATATTACTAAAAAATCGTTATTTTTGCAAGTAATAAAACCAAAAACGATAATGAAACTCTTTAATACCGCCATAACACTCCTATTGTCATTAGTGTTTCTGCCAGTCTTCGGACAGCGCACCTTCGATGTGCAGCTCTGGAAGGCAAAGGCGCCCAATCGCAACGGACTTCAAGACACCGCCTATGTGCGTGTGTTCCTGCCCGAAGCACATAAAGCTACTGGTCGTGCAGTAGTGATAATGCCTGGTGGCGGCTATTCCACGCTGTCGATGCAGCACGAAGGCACCGACTGGGCTCCATGGCTCAATCGCCAGGGCATCGCCGCTATCGTGCTGCACTATCGCATGCCTGCAGGCAATGCCAAAGTGCCAGTGAGCGATGCCGAAGAGGCTGTCAGGCTGGTGCGCCGTAATGCCAAGGCATGGAATGTTAATGCCGAAGATGTGGGCGTTATGGGTTTCTCGGCAGGCGGACATCTTGCCAGCACCATTGCCACACAAGCCAAGGCAGAGGCAAAACCCAACTTCCAGATACTCTTCTATCCTGTCATTACGATGCTCCAGGGATATGCCCATCAAGGCTCGCACGACAACCTGCTGGGCTCCAAGGCGCATAAGAAGGAAGAGCAACGCTATTGCAGCGATATGCAGGTGACGCGTGTCACGCCACGAGCTTGTATAATGCTTTGCGACGACGACCATGAGGTGATGCCGGTAAATGGCGTCAACTACTATTCCGAACTATATCGCCACGATGTGCCTGCCGCTTTGCATGTATATCCCGCTGGCGGACACGGCTGGGGCATGAAGCCCGATTTTGCCTGCCATGTGGAGATGTTGCTCGACCTGAAGGCGTGGCTTGAGTCGTTCTAAGTATAGCCCCATGACAATGGATAAATGCATAATGCATTGTTGTTCAGCGTGACAAAATGATAAAAAAATACATCTTGAAGTGTTAAAATCCTTTTATTGTTTTTGGTTTTGCGAAAATTGTTTTAATTTTGCAGAGTCCTAAAAAGAAAGGATGCATGTTCACATTTAGAGAGTGACACAAAAACAACTATCTACGTGCCGTTTATAAACGCTGGGCATGGTGTGAGCATTGATTCTTTACCTTACATATAAGTATGGTAAAATAGGCAATGCTCGTAAATTTTAAAAACAGGATTAATCTATAAAATAGAAAAGAGGTAAAGATTATGAATTTGAAAGAATATCAGACTCCTTGCATCAAAGTTGTTAAAGTAGAAATTGAACTTCCTATTGCTGCTTCCAATACTTATGAGAGTAATGGAACAGGCGGTGGTGGTTCTGTAAATATCAACGGTGGTACTGTTGAGAAAGGCGATGCAGGCTCTGCACTTGTTGGTGGCAAGCGCTATTTCGACTCTTGGGACGACTAATCCCAAACTTTTAGCCGACACATTTTATCGCAAAAATATTATGAGGTGTCACTCTATGGGGTGACACCCTTTATTGTATATATGTAGAACCTACATGGCAAAAAATATGAGCCAACACGCCTTGTTGTGTTGGCTCATATATGCATACTACAACTACTTCTTGTTGTTTTTTATTGCTTCTTCTTGTTGTTATTCTTTACATTCTTCTTGCTCTTTCCTGCCTTTGCTGCACCCTTATCGTTGGCTTTGGCATCGGTTTTGGCGATGTTGTTGGTTCCTGAGGCTGGGGCAGGCTGCAGCAGACGGCGGTATTCTGTAGGGTTGTTGAGCAGCTTCACGGCGGCGGCAAACTGCGAGTCGTAGCGAAGTGAGTTCTCTATAGAGCCACGCTCAAAGTAGTATGCCGACATCAAGTCGTCGGCAAGCATTTCCTTAATCTTCTGTTTGTTATAGGCATAGTCGAGGTCTTTCTCCAGATTGTGCTTCAGTTTTTTGCGCAATGCCTCGAATTCGGGCTTTGCCTCGTCGTAGTATCCCTCAAAACGTGCCAGTTTCTCAAGATCGTTGAGATACTTCTCGCTAATCTGGTCGTAGGTGAAGCCACTCTTCAGTGCCACCTTCTTGAATGTCTCGTAGTCGGCATCGGAAATTTCGAACTCCGCAGGTCGAGCCACTGTGGGGTGCGCAGCCATATAGTCAATCTCGTAGTTGAGCATCACGTCGGTGGTGTCGGCATGCGCCAGATAGTAGGCAATGTTAGGAATAGAGTCGGGCGTCACCTCTACGTCGGGCTTAATGCCACCACCGTCGCGCACTGGGCGTCCGGCACGCGTATAGAACAATGTCGTCAGCGAGTCTGCCACATTCTCTGCCACATATCCGTTGGCAGTATGGCGATATTTGCGTGCTTGTATGCAACGTCCTGATGGAATATAGTATTTTGCTGTTGTAAGCTTCAGTTTGCCGTTGTAGGGCAGTGGCACGTTAGGCACCTGCACCAGTCCCTTGCCATAGGTGCGTGTGCCCATAATCACGGCTCGGTCGAGATCCTGCAGTGCACCACTCGTTATCTCGCTTGCGCTGGCAGTATTGCCACCCACAAGCACCACCACTGGCATCACAGTGTCGATAGGCTCGGCAGTGGCAGTGTAGTTCTCGTTGGCAGCCTTCACCTTGCCCTTGATAGATACCAGCTGCGAATTCTTAGGCACAAACATGTTGAGCAGTTGCAGTGCCTCCTGCACCGAACCTCCACCATTGTCGCGAAGGTCGAGCACCAAGCCACGCATGCCCTTAGAGCGCATCTCGATAAATGCGCGTCGCACATCTTTTGCTGAACCCTCTACGAATGAGTTGTAGTTGATGTAGCCTATGCTGTCGGGTTGCAAACCATAGTAGGGCAGGTATGCCATCTGAATGGCGCGTCGTTCAATCTTCTTTGTCAGTCGTTTGCCGGTAGAGGGGCGCAACACTTTAAGCACAAAGGTGCTGCCGGCATCGCCACGCAGATGCTCCGACACATAGCTTGTCGATTTGCCCTCCATCGACTCACCGTCGATGCTTAGTATTATGTCGCCCTTCTGCAGACCAGCCTCGGCAGCTGGCATGCCCTCGTAAGGCTCAAGTATCATTACTTGCTTGCGTGTGAAGCTATAGCCTATCATCGAACCAATACCAGCATACTTGCCAGTGAGCATCTGCTTATATTCGCTTGCCTTGTCCTCTGGATAGTATTCGGTATAAGGGTCGAGCGACGATAGCATCGACTGTATGGCAGTGCCGATGGTCTGCTCGGCATTGAGCGTGTCGACATACATTAAGTCCAGGTTCTTGTATATGGCATTGAACACATCAATTCCTTTAGCCACTTTGAAGTTATGGTCGCTTGTGCTTTGTGCATGGGCTGTTGCTGCTACCAGCATCAAAACCATGATAATGAGTTTGCGCATGATGAGTATGGGTTTTAGTCTTTTTGTTCTTTATATATTAGCCTTTGGGGCTTGTTGGCATTTAGTATTTATATAGACTGCAAAAGTACAACAATGTAGCCATAAAATCCCTTTGGATGCTGGTAAATATACTTAAAACCAAAATTTTTATATGGTAGAGTAAAAAAATGACGTAAAAATTTTTGGCATTTAAAAAAAAACGCTAACTTTGCATCCGCAATCGAGAAACAAGATTGCTGACAATGCTTCAATAGCTCAGTTGGTTAGAGCACCTGACTGTTAATCAGGGGGTCGTTGGTTCAAGTCCATCTTGAAGC
>CAKQAD010000035.1 GCA_934215545.1 uncultured Prevotella sp. | reverse complement strand
AGGTACACATAAATGCAAGACATTAGAAACATTGCGATCATTGCCCATGTCGACCATGGCAAGACCACGCTTGTGGACAAGATGATGTTAGCGGGCAAATTGTTCCGCGACGGCCAGGATAACAGCGGCCAAGTGTTGGATGCCAATGACTTGGAGCGAGAGCGAGGAATAACAATCCTTTCCAAGATTGTATCAATCAACTGGAAAGGCACAAACATCAATTTTATAGACACCCCGGGACACTCCGATTTCGGCGGCGAGGTGGAGCGTGTGCTTAATATGGCAGACGGCTGCATACTGCTCGTCGATGCTTTCGAGGGTCCGATGCCACAAACACGATTCGTGCTGCAGAAGGCTCTGCAGATAGGCCTGAAGCCAATCGTAGTGGTGAACAAGGTTGATAAACCTAACTGCCGCCCAGAAGAGGTGTATGAAATGGTGTTCGACCTAATGTTCTCACTCAACGCTACAGAAGACCAGCTCGACTTCCCCGTGGTTTACGGCTCTGCCAAAAACGGATGGATGGCAGAAGATTATAACAACCCTACCGACAATATCGACTACCTGCTCGACAAAATCGTAGAGGTGATACCGGCTCCTCAGGTGCTCGAGGGTACACCACAGATGCTCATAACATCGCTCGACTACTCAAGCTATACGGGTCGTATTGCAGTGGGACGCGTGCATCGCGGCACACTGAAGGATGGCATGAATATAACCATATCTCATCGCGACGGTTCGCAGGAGAAGACACGCATCAAGGAAATTCACGTGTTTGAGGGAATGGGACAGAAGAAGGTTGCCGAGGTACACTCTGGCGATATCTGCGCCATCGTAGGATTGGAGCGTTTTGAAATTGGCGACACCATCTGCGACTTCGAGAATCCAGAGCCACTGCCTCCTATCGCCATCGACGAGCCTACTATGAGCATGCTCTTCACCATCAACGACTCTCCATTCTTTGGTAAGGAGGGCAAATTCGTTACATCACGACACATCAACGACCGCCTTACAAAGGAGCTCGAGAAGAATCTCGCACTCCGTGTGCGTCCATTTGAGGACACCACCGATAAGTGGATTGTCAGCGGACGCGGTGTGCTGCATCTCTCTGTGCTCATAGAGACAATGCGCCGTGAAGGCTACGAACTACAGGTGGGACAGCCACAGGTGATATATAAGGAAATTGATGGACAGAAGTGCGAGCCTATCGAAGAGCTCACCATCAACGTGCCAGAGGAATTCTCAAGCAAGATGATTGATATGGTGACACGTCGTAAGGGCGAGATGACATCAATGCAGACCATTGGCGACCGTGTAGATATAGAGTTCGACATTCCATCGCGTGGCATCATCGGATTGCGTACAAACGTACTCACCGCAAGTCAGGGCGAGGCAATCATGGCACACCGCTTTAAGGAGTATCAGCCATACAAGGGCGAGATAACACGTCGTCTTAATGGTTCGATGATAGCTATGGAGACAGGTACTGCCTATGCTTACTCTATCGACAAACTGCAAGACCGTGGCAAGTTCTTTATCGATCCAGGTGAAGACGTGTATGGCGGACAGGTTGTAGGAGAGCATGTGCACGACAACGACCTCGTTATCAATGTCACCAAAGCAAAGCAGCTTACCAACGTGCGTGCCAGTGGTTCCGATGAAAAGGCGCGTGTTATACCAAAGGTGGTGATGAGTCTTGAGGAATGTCTGGAATATATCAAGGGCGACGAGCTCGTAGAGGTTACTCCTAAGAGCATACGTATGCGCAAGATTCTTCTCGACCATCTTGAGCGTAAGCGTTCTAATAAAGACTAATTTCTTGTAAAACGAGATAAACTCAACGATAAGGTGTTCAGGCTTGATATGGCTTTGAACACCTTTTTTATTTATAGAAGTATTTACCGCAGTTTATTTACGACGTTATAATTACGCTGTTTATTTACCGTTGTTTTATAATAAAATGAGTCACGATAGCGTTATATATGATATAAACGAAAGGATATAATAATGATGAAGAAACTATTGTTCACTATTATTGCCACATTCTCAACTGTGGCTGTCATGGCACAACCAAAGGCAGGCACCTTCTCGCTGATGCCACGCGTTGGTTTCAGTCTTGCCACACTCGCTGGCGACGAGATCAGAGCCAGTGTAGAAGGTCTGCCATTCAAGGCACGCAACAAGATGGGGCTGATATGCGGTGTCGATGCCGACTATCAGCTTACGCGCCAGCTATCGCTGTCGCTTGGTGCGCATTATGTGCAGCAGGGATGCCGATATAAGAACGAAGCCATATCGAGCGATGCCGGCGACAACACTATCAATGCACTTGGTTTCAGCGATTTCGTAACAAAACTGCACTACATTAACCTGCCGTTGCTTGTTAATGTGTATGTAGCTCACGGACTTGCACTGAAGACAGGCGTGCAGGTAGGATTTCCATTGTCTGGAAAGCTACAATATAACGAGCTTGCATATACCGAAGATGAGTTTGGCAATCGTGAATACGGACAACAGACGGATGTAGACGTTGACATAAAGTCGACGCTATGCAAGCCAACCATTGCCATACTAGTAGGTGTTTCCTACGAGTTTTCCAATGTGGTGATTGACGCCCGCTACAATATAGGTCTGCGCCCATATCAGAAAATAGGCGACTTTGAAGGTGGTAAGAATCGCGTATTTGCATTTACCGCCGCTTATCGATTTGCATTATAATCATTTATCGATTTGCATCGTATGGCATGATAAAGCACCATAAAGCATTAGTTGGTATTATTAATGTTACCCTCTAATGATATATAAAGGCAAAATGAAAGTCAGCCTCTAATAATATATAAAGACAAAATAAAAGTAGCGAAGGTCATTTTTTCAACCTTTGCTACTTTTATTTTGTGAACAATACTCTTAGATTCTTCTGAGTTATTATTCAGTTAAGTAAGAATCTTATTTTAATAATATTGTTTTTTTTGCAAACTAACTCTTGTTTATACCAAGTGCTTAATCAGATCCTCGCGGTTGCCGGCAAGCATATCTATAACCGGTATCTCAACCATGGTGTAGCATCCAGGCTGCTGACGCATTGATGCACGTGCCACATTCACCAACACCTGGCCGGTAAGGGCAGGATTGTTGATGCTCATGCTGAACTCCATACGCTGGTTTTGTGTAGTGCCGCTCACACCTTTACGTATCAGGTGTACGCCATGTCCCATGTCGCGCAGTGCATCTACCGATGGTACTTCAAACACATGAGTCTCGTCGTTGGCAAAGTAAGGATCGGCCTTGATAGCCTTTGTCACCTCATCGATGTTGGCACCCTCTTCCAACTCTACATACACCATACGACGGTGCAGACCTTCGCCCTTAGGAATTGTCATCGACATGGCATTGCGCACACCCTCCTTAGAGCGCACACACACGCTATGGCCCATCGACATGCCAGGACCGAAGTTAGTGTAGCTCAATCCCTTAGGTGCCAAGCTCTCCATCAGTGAGCGCACGATAGAGTCGGAACCCGGATCCCAACCAGCAGCTATCACACTCACGGCATTGTGTTCTTTGCAAATAGGCATGAGTGTGGCGCGATAGTCGAGTATTGATGTATGTATATCGAAGCTGTCTACGGTGTTTATGCCCAATGGCAGAATTTGCTTGGCATAGTCTTCGCAAGAGCGTGTTGGAGTGGCGAGTATAGCCACATCAACGTCTTTAAGCTCACGAATGTCTTTCACGACATCATAGTTTGCCAGTTCGGCAGGCTTGTTTTCGGCACCATGACGGCGCACAACGCCTGCCACTTCAAAATCGTCGGCGGCTTCAAGAGCCTGCAAGGCATACTTGCCGATGTTGCCGTAGCCCACTACGGCTGCTCTTATTTTCTTCATCTTTTCTTTGTTTAAGTTTTACTTTTTATCTTTTTACCTTTTTCTAAAGCTTGACATAAGCTTTATATGGGTGCAAAAATAATATTTTTACTTTTAAAACACACAATCGTTAGACATTTTTTTTAGAGTTGCCTGTTAGAAATCAGCACAATCTGTGGTGTGCGTAAGGCAGGTTTCAGTTCACCGCCTATATAGAAGCAACCGATGTTGGTGGGTACAGCCTGTGCTCCGGCACGTGCCAGGCACGTACTGTCAAATGTAGTGGGTAGCCACACCTGTTCTTTTGTGCTGAAGGTGTACATGCGTTTGTTGAAGGCATACCATGCAATGGGTTGGTTCAAGTAATTGCTTTTGTCAACCAATGAGTATCGTCCGCTGATGGCATCAAGGAATATATCCTTGTTCACTCCACCCACAGCAATTATATTGTCTGTGGCATTGCAAGGCGTATAGGCGATGCCCCCCGATAGTGTGGCAGGTGTGTTGTTTATGGTAGGAGCGGGTAGTGGCGTCCATATTTCAGTGCTGGTGTTGAGGCTTATGCCATCTGTATGCACCATGCTGTTGTTGCCATCGGCATGAAAGCCACCCCATACATACACCTTATTACTTGTTGCTGCTGCCACGGGTTGCACACGCGGCATACCGGGCATGTCCTTATGCTTTTGCCATGTCAGCGGTTTACCATCTGCTATGTTAGCACTCCATACACCCTTTGAAGCCTTGCCGTTGGCGTTGCCACCAACAATATACATCTGTCCGTTGGCACATGCTGCAGCCATATTGTCGATGGTGCAAGGCAACGATGTCAGTGGTGTTATATTTATGGAGTCGGCGGTAGCGTTAAGGTGCAAGCTATATGCTGTAGCAAGCGAGTGCTTCTCGTTGCAACCACCAACAATTACGATGCTGTCGCCTGCCGACACGCTGATGCCGTAGGCTGCATTCTCCGGCAGCCAACCCACCAACCGCCAGTTGAGCACTTTGCGGTCGATGCGTGCTGCATACACTCCGGCATAGAATGTTTTATGTCCAGGCGTTATGAAATTGCAGCCACCAGCCATTATCAGGTGGTTGCCAATTTTGCCTGCATAGCATGCCGACACACCGAGGGCATAGCCCGGTTCTGAGGCCGGAAAGCCCACCACCGAGCTCACCTCTTGTGCTGGGAGCATTGCTGGTTGTAATGCCAATGTCAGTATTAGTGCGGCAGTGGAAATTATAAAATGTAGATTCATGCTGTTTTAGAATGAGCGTTGTTCGTACAGGTAGTCATCGGATGTAACATGGGCGTAGTCGTTGTGGCGTGTAGTGCCTGTTAGTACTAAAATCAGCCTTTGAAAGAAAAAAATAAAAAGCCCCGCTTGTGGCTTGCCATTGATTATATTGGCAAGCTGCAGGCAGGGCTTATGATTTTATTCTATAACTTTTTAAGTATTTCCTGGCAGAGCATGTAGCTCTTAATCATCATGCGAGGAATGTGGAATGGACCCTTAAACAGGTTGCCCTTGGCAGGCTGTGCCACAGTGCCGTCGCGGTGCAGGTAGCCATACCACTCGCCGTGTTCGTTGTCGGGGAAGTGTGCATAAGTCCACTCGCTGATGCGCTCATGGCGATACAGATATTTCTCGTCGCCTGTGGCAAGGTAGGCATAAAGCGAAGAGATGATAGCCTCGCATTGTGGCCACCAGAACTTCATGTCTTGCGAGTAGTCTTGTGGTGGCAGGTTGCGGCAGTCGCGGAAGTTGATGATACCGCCATACTGCTTGTCCCAGCCCCAGTCCCACGACCAGTCGAAGATGGTGAGTGCGGTGTCGAGCATATCCTTGTCCCAGCCGCGCAGCTTAGCCTCTTCCATGATAAACCATGAAGTCTCGATGCAATGTCCGGGGTTGATGGTGCGAGTCATGTTAGTATCGACGAACTCACCGTTCATACCCACCGTTTCGAGCAGGCACTTAAACTCTGGGTGAATGAAATATTTCTTCAGCTTGGCAATCGACTCGTCTATCTGTGCTGTGAGTTTTGGATCGTCGACCACCTTGCGAATGCAAGATCCCACATTGATAAGAATCATTATTATACTATGGCTCTGCAGCTGCACATTAGGTTCGAACTTAGGTTCCAGGAATCCAGGAGTGTTAAGAAATCGCTGTGTGTCTTCGAATATCTCCAGTGCACGCTTTGCCCAATGCTGTTCGCCTGTGGCAAGGGCATATTCCGACATTGCTATTGATGCGAATGTCTCAGAGAATACGTAGCGGCGTTTGCGCAGTGGGGTGCCCTCTGCTGTCACCGAGAAGTACATGTGTCCGTCTTTGTCGAAGCAGTGCTTTTCAATGAATTCCAGTGTGCTCTTGGCTGCCTCGAGCCATTCTGGATTTTTCTCTACATTGTTGTAGGCAAAAGCGCAGATAAATGCAAAACGACCTTGAAACCACACCGACTTAGTGGTGTCCATAAGGCTTCCGTCGCGGTCGACGCATGTGTACACTCCACCATTCTTTCTGTCCCAACCATGCGACATCCAAAACGGCATGATGTTTTCTGTGAGATCTTTCTTATACGAAAGTGCCCATCTGCTGATATATTCCTTTACGTCCATAATGATAGTGTTTTAGTCCTAATCGGTTGTTATACCGGATAAAGTGTTTTCAGTCTCCTATATCTAACAACCCGGTTAGGGATTGTTGAAACATTTATTATCTTTTAGAATTTGTTTGCGCGCTCAAAGAATCCAATCTGCTCAAGTTCCTTGCGCATAGCCTCTTCTTCGGCGTTGGTCATATTGCGGAATGGCACGCGGTTAGGTCCGAGGTCGAAACCGAGCAGTTTCATGATGCGCTTGCCGCCCACGATGTTGCCGCGGTAGTGGCATATCACGTTTATAACCTCCTGCGAGAAGTTTTGTTTTTCGCGTGCAGTCTCTATATCGCCACGGTTCCAGGCATCTATTATGCCCACAAGTTCGCGACCATTATAGTTGGTTGTGCCACCTATTCCGCCACGGGCGCCGCCCTGTGCCAGTGAAGGCAGTATTGTTTCGTCTTGTCCGTGCAGCATGTCGTATTTGCCATTACCATACAGGCGGCATTGGTTATACTCATACAGGCACTCGTAAGTGTACTTGATGCCAGCGAAGTTGGCTATGCGTCCGTCCACGGCTTTCAGCAAGTCGATCATTGGCAGGAATGCGCCGTTGAATGCAGGTATATGATAGTAGTAGAACGGCAGGTTTGGAGCAGCATTGGCAATAGTTTCGCAATACTCCACAAGTTCCTCTATGCGTCCGATTTTAGGGAATGGAGGTGCCATAGCACCGATGCCCCACGCACCTATCTTTGCGGCGTGCTCTGCCAGGCGCTTGCTCTCGCGCAGGCAGCAACTGCCCACGTGCACAATCACCTTGAAGCCTTCTGGTGCCACGCTTACCCAACGCTCGGCAAGCTGCATGCGCTCTTCGGTGGTGAGCATGTAGCCCTCGCCCGACGAGCCATTGATGAACACACCCTTCAAACCATTGTTCTGAAGCATTTTGGCGTATGCCTCAATGGGTTCAAGGTTCACATCGCCATTGGCATGGAATGGTGTGAATGGTGCATCTATAAGTCCTATAATCTTTTCCATCTTTCTGTTGTTTAAATTTATTTCTTATGTTAATGAGTGTAGTTAATGTATGTTTCTATTCTTTGTTGTCGGTGGTAGGGCGCAGGCAAGCAAGCTGCAGCACCAATGCCACGAGCACTACGCTGCCGAGAATGGCAAATCCCATTCCGAGGTTGCCGCCATCGGTCCATCGTCCGAGCACGTGTGTCACAGCAGCACCTGCGAACACGCCCACCATATTCATCACGCCGTAGGCTGTGGCGCGATACTTGGCAGATATAATCTGGCAGAGTATAGGCATGTTGTTGGCATCGAACATGCCGTAGCCCATACCGAAGAGCAGTCCGGCACCCACCACAGCGGTGAGGCTATGTCCCACGCCAAGCAATACGAGTGCAGGAATTGTCATTCCCAAGCCAATGGCGCTGGTGTATATTCTGCCGCGTATGTTGCGTAGCACCCACTTATCCGACAGTATGCCACCCACTATCACACCCACAAACGACGACATGGCAATCGTTATTGTAGATATAGGTCCGGCTTCTTCCATAGGTATGCCTATGCTCTGCGAGAAGAGTGTGGGCAGCCAGTTTTTCGTTGCCCATCCAGGAAGGCTTGGTGCGGCGAAATAGATGAGTATCACCCAGAATGTCCATGTAGAGAACACCACGCTCAGTCCGTGCAGAATGCTCTCCTTGCCTGCGTCTTTGGCAGCCTGTGGTGGTGTGTTTGCCACTGGCTTAGGCTTGTCAAAGAGGGTGAATGCCAGCACCACGGCGTAGATCACGCCCACCCATCCGAAGCCTTGGAAGGTGGAGTGCCATGAGAATGTGGCAGCTATAGTAGCACCAAAGCCACCCACTGCCTGTCCGATATACAGACCTGTCATGTGTATGCCTATTGCCAACGAGCGCGATTTGCCCTCATGCCAGTCGGCTATGAGCGATAGGGCAGAGGGAATGTAGAGTGCTTCCGAAATGCCCATGAAGGCGCGCAACCAATACAATTGTTGAAAATTGCTGGCATAGCCCATCAGTAGCGTCACTGCCGACCATACAAACAAGCTACCCACAACAAGACGCTTGCGACTAACCCTATCTGCAACGACTCCTGCAAACGGGCTCACCAGTCCGTATATCCATAAGAATATAGCCATTAATGCACCAAATGCCTCGGCTTTGTTGAGTTCGGCAATGTCGGCTTTCATAGCTTCTTGCATTGTAGACAGCATCTGGCGGTCCATGTAGTTGAGCAGTGCCACTATCCACAATAGGGCTACCACAATCCAAGGGTAGTACTTGCTTTGTTTCATCTTGTTTGGGTTAGTTTGGTTTGTTTAATTTAGGTTTATGTATATTATAATATGTGTATGCATGCATAAAGCCTGCATAACTTCTGCAAAAATAAAAAATATTTCCTGAACTACAAAACACTTTATAAATAAATATTTTAAAATAAAGTTTATTTAATAATATTTTTTATTAATTCCTACCAGCGACTTGTGTCGTTTTTTGCGAAATTACTTTTAGCCTTGATACATGCAGCAGTAAGCTATCATCATTTGTAAAATAGTTATGCTTTTGATGTTTTCTTAAAGTCGTTTGGCTATTTGATTATCTAAATGTTAATAAATACCCGTATAAGCTGACAAAATGACATGTATAATAAATATTTGCGTTGTTTTGTCTGACATTTTGTCGGTTTTACTGCATGGGCATGTAGTTTGTGTTTGTTGAAAGTGAAAGCATAAACATGCTAACACCCAACATTTTTTAAATGATAATAATATAGAAAGGAGAACATAATATGACATTCGACAAGTTTACAATCAAAGCTCAAGAGGTGGTGCAAGAAGCAGTGAACACTGCTCAGCGCAACCAGCAGCAGTCTATCGAACCGATACACTTGCTCAAGGGTTTGTTGACAAAGGCTAAGGATGTGGCTGGCTACATCTTCCAGAAGCTTGGTGTCAATATGCAGCAGGTGGAAGTCGTGGCAGACAGCGAACTGCAACGCTTGCCTCGTGTGCAAGGCGGACAACCTTATCTGTCGAACGATGCCAATGCCGTGTTGCAGCACGCACAGGACTTTGCCCAAAAGAATGGCGATGAGTTTGTGAGTGTAGAGCCGTTGTTGCTTGCTTTGCTGCAGGTCAATGGCACTGCAAGTCGCATCCTGAAAGATGCTGGCATGACCGAGGCCGACACCATTAAGGCCATTCAGAGTCTGCGACAGGGACAGAAAGTGCAGTCGCAGAGTGGCGACGAAAACTATCAGAGTCTGCAGAAATACGCCAAGAACCTCGTTGAAGAGGCTCGTCAAGGCAAGCTCGACCCAGTGATAGGTCGTGATGATGAGATTCGTCGTGTGTTGCAAATTCTGTCGCGACGCACCAAGAACAACCCTATCCTCATTGGTGAGCCTGGTACGGGTAAGACCGCTATCGTAGAAGGATTGGCAGAGCGTATCGTAAGAGGCGATGTGCCCGAAAACCTGAAAGACAAGCAGCTCTACTCACTCGATATGGGTGCCTTGGTGGCTGGTGCAAAGTATAAGGGCGAGTTCGAGGAACGACTCAAAAGCGTAATCAAAGAGGTTACTAATTCTGATGATCGCATCATTCTCTTCATCGACGAGATACACACACTGGTGGGTGCCGGTGGTGGCGAGGGTGCCATGGATGCCGCCAACATTCTGAAACCAGCATTGGCACGTGGCGAGTTGCGTAGCATTGGTGCCACCACTCTCAACGAATACCAGAAGTATTTCGAGAAGGACAAAGCATTGGAGCGACGCTTCCAAACCGTAATGGTCGACGAGCCCGACGAACTCTCTGCCATCAGTATATTGCGTGGTCTTAAGGAACGCTACGAAAACCATCATAAGGTGCGTATACAAGACGATGCCTGCATCGCTGCCGTGAAATTATCGGAGCGCTATATCTCTGATCGTTTCCTGCCCGATAAGGCCATCGACCTTATGGATGAGGCTGCCGCTAAACTGCGTATGGAGCGCGACTCCGTGCCTGAAGAACTCGATGAAATTACGCGTAAACTCAAGCAACTCGAGATAGAGCGCGAGGCCATCAAGCGCGAGAACGACACCGACAAGATTGCACAACTCGACCGCGACATCGCCGAGCTAAAAGAGCAGGAGAGTGCCTTCCGCGCAAAATGGGAGAGCGAGAAAGGCCTGGTGAACAAAATCCAGCAAGACAAGCAGCAGATGGAGCAACTCAAGTTTGAAGCAGAGCGTGCCGAGCGCGAGGGCAACTACGAGCGTGTAGCAGAGATACGCTATGGCAGACTAAAGGCTTTGGAGGAGGACATCAGGCAGATACAGTCGCAGCTGAGGCATACACAAGATGGCAATGCCATGATTCGCGAGGAGGTGACAGCCGACGACATTGCCGAAGTGGTGAGCCGTTGGACGGGCATACCTGTGACCCGAATGATGCAAAGCGAGCGCGAAAAGTTGTTGCATCTTGAAGCCGAGCTCCATAAGCGTGTCATCGGACAGGACGAAGCCATACGTGCCGTCAGCGATGCTGTCAGACGCTCGCGTGCCGGACTCCAAGACCCTAAGCGTCCTATAGCCTCGTTCATATTCCTCGGCACAACAGGTGTTGGCAAGACTGAGTTGGCAAAGGCATTGGCAGAATATCTGTTCAACGACGAAACCATGATGACGCGTATCGACATGAGCGAGTATCAAGAGAAGTTCAGCGTGTCGCGACTCATCGGTGCGCCTCCAGGATATGTAGGTTATGATGAGGGCGGACAGCTCACTGAGGCAGTAAGAAGAAAACCTTATTCGGTGGTGCTCTTCGACGAGATAGAGAAGGCGCATCCTGATGTGTTCAATATACTGCTGCAGGTGCTCGACGATGGCCGACTCACCGACAACAAGGGCCGCACCGTCAACTTCAAGAACACCATCATCATCATGACATCTAACCTGGGCAGTCAGTACATACAAGGACAGTTTGCCACAATGACGCCTACCAACCACGATGCACTGATAGCCGACACCAAGCAGAAGGTGATGGAGATGCTAAAGAAGACAATACGTCCGGAATTCCTCAACCGTATCGACGAAACCATCATGTTCCTGCCGCTCAATAAGGCAGAGATAGCACAGGTGGTGACACTGCAACTCAATGCCGTAAAGCGCATGCTGCAACCACAGGGCTTTACCCTCAACGTAACGCCTGCCGCCATCGACTTCCTTGCCAACGAGGGCTACGACCCGGAGTTTGGTGCACGTCCTGTGAAGCGAGCCATACAGCGTTGTGTGCTTAACGACCTCTCGAAGAAGATTCTTGCCGATGAGGTGACACGCGAGAAACCTATCACCATCGATGCCAATGAACAGGAATTGGTGTTCAGCAACTGAAACGATTTTGCACACACTAAAATCAAATAGCCTTAAGCCGATTTAGGCTAAATATAAAAAATGGGATTAACACAACTGAAGATTTTAAGAAGCTTCATTGTCGTTAATCCCATTTTTTTTGTTGTTTGTCACTTCAAATGTCTGATAAACTATTTATTCTTCCGCCCATGTAATCGTGTTTTTCGCCCTATGTAACCCTTCTTTTTGACCCATGTAATCGTATTTTTCGGTCCATGTAATCCTTTCATGGTGGCAAATCGCCAAAATGTTTTAATGCTTTCTTGTCAATACTTCATACCAGCATGATATAT
>CAKQAD010000034.1 GCA_934215545.1 uncultured Prevotella sp. | reverse complement strand
ATGCAATGCGGGAGAGTAGGTGGCTGCCTTCTTTACTTAGGGTCTTCAAGGTCTAACGACTTTGGAGACCTTTTTTTATGTCCTGCGGACAGAGAAAGCAATTGTACGAACATGTAATGAACGGATAATGTTAGAGATAGTGCAAACCGATTTTGATTTAATTGCTGAGGTGCCACCTAATAAAACCGATTAAGCGAGAGCAGAAAGGATAGATTCTTACTTCCCTATATGAGGTTTTTACATAAAGAGAAGTGTCAGAAGTGTCAGCCATGTGTATTGTGTTGAGTTTCAGTGTGCTCTGACTGGTACTTTGTCTGAATAGTTGGTTTAAGTGGCAGTAATGTATCAGTGAAGTGTCAGCCTTACGGGAATGTATAGGTATGGAGGGTTATTTTATAAAGTTTTTCATGTTGTAACACTGTTTATTGCTGATAAAATGATTGCGCATAGCTTGCGCAATGTCGTATCTTTGCGGCTTTTTTTTGTTGTGTTTATTACCCAATATGGATTAACTATGGATTTGGCTTAAAAGATGCGTCAGGGGTGCCATTTATGTAGTGACTGAAACCTAATGTCTTGTTTTTTTTCAGTATCTTTGCATAGTTATTTAAGACATCATCTATGACCAATATAGCCAGCTACTTCCCGATAACCGACCCTACATTGATATTTTTTGTGGTGCTCCTTATTATTTTGTTTGCACCTATCATTATGGGTAAGTTGCGTATTCCCCACATCATTGGTATGGTGTTGGCAGGTGTTGCAGTGGGCAAGTATGGCTTTAACATTTTGGTTCGTGACGATTCTTTTGAGCTTTTTGGCAAGGTCGGTTTATACTACATAATGTTTCTTGCCTCTCTTGAGATGGATATGGAAGGAGTTAAACGCAACAAAAATCGTTTTGGAGTGTTCGGTTTGCTTACCTTCTCCCTACCGTTTTTGTTCACCTTTGCTGCCTGCCGCACACTTCTAAACTTCAGTGTCTTTGCCTCGCTATTATTAGGTTGTATTATGGCATCGAACACATTGATAGCTTATCCTATTGTGGGGCGTTACGGATTGCAACGCAAGCCCAGTGTAACGCTGTCGGTAGGCTCATCGATGATATCTTTGCTGATGGCCCTTGTAACCCTTGCTGCAGTAGTGGCATCGTATCAGGGTGAAACAGGTGTAGGTTTTTGGCTTCTCTTCATTGGAAAGTTCGTGGGCTATTGCCTTGTCATGTCGCTGTTGATACCCCGTTTGGCACGTTGCTTCTTGCGTAGATACAGCGATGCAGTGATGCAGTTCATCTTTGTTATGGCTATACTGTTTATGAGTGCAGCCATGAGTGAGGCGATAGGCTTAGAAGGCATTTTCGGTGCTTTCCTCTCTGGCTTGATAATGAACCGCTTCATACCCCATGTGTCGCCTTTGATGAATAGGATAGAGTTTATTGGCAATGCCCTCTTCATACCTTATTTTCTTATAGGCGTAGGCATGCTTATTAATGTGCGCTTGCTTTTTATGGGTGGTGGCATTATAAGCATATTGTTAGTGGTAGCCACTTTCGGCACTTTGGGTAAGGCCGCTGCCGCCTATGCCACAGCCCGTTTGTTTAAGTTGCCCGCCTCCTCAGGCAATATGATGTTTGGTCTTACCTCTGCCCATGCAGCTGGCACTATTGCCATGATAATGATCGGTATGCGCCTAACACTCCCTGACGGCACGCCCCTTGTTACCGACGACATGCTCAATAGTGTTGTGGTGATGATATTATTCACCTGCATCATCTCCACTATTGTCACCGAGCGAGCTGCCCAGCAGATAACGCTGCGCGATAGTGAAATGCCCAATGAAGACGACGACAAGGGTGTGGAGGAAAAGATACTCATCCCGATGAAATATCCCGAATATGCCCAACGTCTTGTAAATCTTGCCATGCTGATGCGCAATAGCAAGAAGACCACTGGTCTTGTGGGATTGAATGTGGTGTATGACGACGATGATATGAAGCGCAAGATGGAGCAGGGTGGTCAGCTACTTGAGCGCATGCAACAGTATGCTGCCTCTGCCGATATCGCCATGCCCACCCAGGTGCGTGTGGCAGCCAACATAGCCAATGGCATTCGTCACGCCTTTAAGGAGTTTAGAGCCTCTGAAGTGCTCATAGGCATGCACATGCATCACGAGGTGTCGTCGAAGTTCTGGGGCGAATTTCATCAAAGTCTGTTCAATGGTTTGAACTCTCAGATTATCATGGCGCGTCTTCAGCAGCCCCTTGCCACTATTCGTCGCATAGAGGTAGTAGTGCCATCGCGCGCCCAGTTTGAGCCAGGCTTTTTCCGTTGGTTAGAGCGTCTTTGTCGTCTTGCCAGCAATCTTGAGTGCCACACCGAATTCTTCGGTCGTCATGATGTGCTTCCCATAATAGAGCAATATATCAAAGAGAAACATCCCTCCATGCGTGCCTCGTCTACGTTTATGGCACATTGGGCAGAGTTGCCACAGTTGGCATCTACCATTGCTGCCGATCATCTGTTTGTGGTTGTGGCAGCTCGCAAGGGCACAGTGTCTTACAAGAACGCCATAGAGCATCTTCCGGAAGAGATAAAGGCCAACTTCTCGGGTTCTAACATCATGATAATCTTCCCCGACCAGCACGGCGATGCGATGGACGAGATGACATTCGCTCAGCCACAGCACACTGAGGATCAGAGTGCTTACGAGTCGATATCGAAGTGGATGCGTAAGCGTTTTAAGGCAGCCGATGCCGATAGGCATTAGCTCGAATAAAGTAATAAAATAAAAACAACATCTACGATATGATAGATATAAAGAATATAACCAAGAGCTTTGGCTCGTTGCAGGTGCTTAAGGGCATCGACCTTCACATCGACAAGGGCGAGGTGGTGAGCATTGTTGGTCCGAGTGGTGCCGGCAAGACCACCCTGCTGCAGATCATGGGCACCCTCGACAAACCTGACACCGGCAGTATTGTTATTGATGGTGTTGATGTGAGCGCCCTCAGCAAGAAGAAACTAAGCGATTTTCGCAACAAACATATAGGTTTTGTATTCCAGTTTCATCAGCTTCTGCCAGAGTTTACCGCTCTTGAGAATGTGATGATACCCGCCTATATAGCCGGTATGTCCAATGGCGAGGCGCGCCAGCGTGCCATGGAACTCCTTGAGTTCATGAACCTGCAAGACCGTGCCCAGCACAAACCCAACGAACTGTCGGGTGGCGAGAAGCAGCGTGTGGCAGTGGCTCGTGCTCTTATGAACAATCCGGCTGTGGTGTTTGCTGATGAGCCATCAGGTTCGCTCGACTCCAAGAACAAGGCCGAGCTACACCAGTTGTTCTTCGACCTGCGCGACAAGTTCGGACAGACCTTTGTCATCGTTACTCACGACGAGCACTTGGCGAGCATCACCGACAGGACTATAGAGATGCAAGACGGCATGCTGATAGGTAGCAGCAACAATGAACAAACTCAAGAATAAAAACAAAACAATAATAACGCTATGATAAAACTTGGTGATTATAATAATATGACCATCGTGAAAGAGGTGGACTTCGGACTCTATCTTGACGGAGGCGATGAGGGCGAGATATTGTTGCCCAAGCGCTATGTCCCAGAAGGCGTGAAGCCTGGCGATGAGCTTGAAGTGTTTATCTATCTCGACCAGGACGAGCGCCCTGTTGCCACCACCGAGCACCCATTATGCAAGGTAGGCGACTTTGCATATCTTGAAGTGTCGTGGGTAAACGAGTATGGTGCCTTTCTTAACTGGGGCCTGATGAAAGACCTTTTCTGCCCGTTCCGCGAGCAGAAGAAGCGCATGGAGATAGGCGAGAAATACATAGTGTATGTGCACATCGACGAGGAGTCGTATAGAATCATGGCCACTGCAAAGATAGAGAAGTATTTTGCTGAGCGCCATCCCTTCTACAACAATGGTCAGGAGGTTGACCTGCTGGTGTGGCAGAAGACCGATATGGGCTTTAAGGTGATTATCGACAACTGCTACCCCGGTCTTGTATATGAAGACCAGGTGTTCCGCTATGTGCATACCGGCGACCGCTTGAAAGGCTACATTGGCACTGTGCGTCCTGATGGCAAGGTAGATGTAACGCTGCAGCCCACCGGTCGCCGTCAGACCCTCGATTTCTCCGACGAACTCCTTGACTATCTGCAACAGCATGGCGGTGTGTGTCGTTATGGCGACAAGAGCGATGCTGAAGACATCAAGCGCGAGTTTCATGTCAGCAAGAAGGTGTTTAAGAAAGCCATTGGCGACCTGTATAAAAAGCGCCTTATAGCCATAAGCCCCGAAGGCTTAAAACTGCTTTAATCAAAGTGCGTTTTGTAATGTTTCCTTGCGGGTTTATGTGGTAAGGCATTGCAATAATACAAAATATAAGCTCCAAATCCTACGACAGATTTGGAGCTTTTTTATTATCCGATAGTCTAATTATGCTCTAATGCAGCAATCGGTTATAAAGTGTGTTGTAGCGTTCAATGTCTTTTAAAAACTGCTGAATCGTTCTATTAGCTTCTTGCGGAAGAATCGTCCCACCTTCACATCATCGGCTTTATCGAATGGCGGATAGAAATGGCATGTATTGTCTGTCACCTCCATGAGATAGCTCATATTTATGATATGCTTTTGGCTCACCCTTACCAGCGACTCGTTAAGGTCGAGAATAACGTCGCCGTTGACGTTACGTTTCAGTCGTACGGGCTCTTTCATTCCCGATATTATCACCTCCCACACGCGCAAGTCGTGGTTGTAGGCAAACATTCCGATGTCGCGGATGTCCACCAGTCGGAAGTCGACGCTATTGGTATACACCACGAATTTGCCGTCGTTGCGTTGCACAATGCCATCGTCGCTGTCGCTGCCGTTGTTGATAGCCCCTTCGTTGCTTGCAGGCTGTAGCTTATGGTCGTGCTGCATGTCTATGCACACGCGGCGCATGATGGCACGCAGCTCGTCGTCGTTGATAGGCTTTAGCAGATAGTCGAAAGCCATATTCCGGAACGCCTGCAGCATATATCTGTCGTGTGCGGTATACATCACCACTCTGCAGCGATGCTGGCTGTGTGTGTCGATGCGTTCAAGAATTTCTATTCCAGAGATGTCGGGCAGTTCGATGTCGAGAAATAGCACATCGGGGTGGCTCTCGTTGATCATGTTAAGTCCGTTGATGCCGTTATAAGCCATGCCTACAATTTCAGCCTCTTCGTTTCTGTTCAATTTATCGGCAAGCGCCTTGGCAGCGAGCTTGTCGTCGTCTACAATTACAATTCTCATAATGTGTCGTCATTTATAGTTAATGTATTTTGGTATTTTCAGTGTTGCCACGCATCCTGTGATGTTGCCATCGTGGTTTTCGTTGTTGTGTATGTTGAAACGAATTTTCTGTTTGTTATATTCGTTGATAACAGCAATCGTCTGCGATATCATTCCCAGTCCGGTGCGTTTCTTGTGTAGAGCGGTGGCTCTGAATCCTGCACCATTGTCGCTTACGGCGACGATGGTGTTTGCATCGTCTTGCGTGATGCTGATGTTCAGAATCTTTGCCCCCTCTTTGCCCTTTAGTGCATGTACTATGGCATTTTCGGTGAGTATCTGTATGAACATCGACGGTATGCGTGTAGTCTGCACATCCACCCCTTCGCCGATGGATATGTCGAAGCAGAAGTCGTTGCCCAAGATGAACGACTCCACCTTGATGTATTGCTCCACGAAGTCGAGCTCGTCTTTCAGCGCTACGCTTGGTGTGCACGACATGTCGAGGTTAGAGCGTATCAGTCGTGTCAGTGCCATCAGCTCTGTAGCCTCCTGCTCTCCGGAGTTGATGATTTTATTGTTGAGCACGTTGAACACGAAGTGTGGCGATATGCGGTTGCGCACAATGTCGAGCTTCAGGTTCATTACATTAAGTCGCTGTTCCATTTGTTTTCTGCGCACATACATCACCCATATAATTATCAGCAGCACGAGCACCAACACCGTCGATATTGCTATAGAAGTCCAGGTGTGAGCTTTCTGTATGATGGCATTCTTGTGCTCCATTTCCAGGTCGTGGTGCAGCTGCAGCGTGTCGCTTTTGAATCGCGACATTATTTCTGCTGCACGCATATTAGAGCGGTTATGTTCCAGCGAGTCGTTGTATTGAATGTTGTCTAATACGCTGTTGTATGCCTGTCGGTAGTTGCCCGTCTGCTCGTAGTATCGGCGCAGATAGCCGTTGCGTATGTTCACCATGGTGTATGGCATGTCGGCTTTGTCGTTTTCGCTGTTGAGCACTCTCGCCACCTCCCTGGTGTTGCCCTGCTTGGTGGCTATACCCATTCTTATGGTGTTGCAATAGTACATTCCGGCGGGGGCGTTTACTTTCTTAAAGAACGGCTCCGTCACATCTAGCATTTCCTTTGCCCTGTCCAAGCTGTCGAGGTTCAGATACACATCGGCAAGATTTATGTTGCACAGATACATATCGAAGGTACCCGTCAGATTATGCGCCTGCAGATTTTGCTTCATGCGCTGGTAGGTGCTGAGTGCTTTATTATATTGGTGGGTATAATAGTAGAAGTTGCCCAGGTTGCACAGATGATACGACTGCATCGATGGCGTCATCTGTTTGAAATACTTCTCCGTCTGGTCGTAGTAGTATTGTGCCGTCTTGAAGTCGTGCAGCGACAGATAAATATACGCCAGTCCCATGTATAGCGTTATGTTCTCTTTGGCAGGCAGCTGCAGTGAGTCTACGAGAAATAGCGCCCTTCTATACCAGTTGGCAGCCTCCGGAATGTCGTTGGTCTGTATGTAGGCATCGCCCATGTTGGCGCAAGTCTTTGGCAAGTCGAATTTCGACTCACTATTTTGCAGCAGGTCGTATGATTTCTTGTAGAGCTTTATGGTAGCCTTAGAATCCTTATGGAAGTTGTGCAGTCGTGCCCCTTCGCATGAGTATGCCGATGCGAGCAGTGTGTTTAGTCGTTGTGGATGGTCTTTGAATTTCTCCTTCTCCTTTTCGGCAAAGGCATATATCTGTTGCAGTATGGTGTCAGCCCTTTCTGGTGTTTCCGACAGCCAGTAGTATTGCGCCAGCTTCAGCTTGTATTCATAGAATGATATGCTGTCGGGCGCCTCTTTCAGTCCTTTGTTGATGGTAGGCAATACTGTTGGCGACAGTTTCATTATAGAGTCGCCGAGCTGTCGCAAGTTGTTTATTCTTATCGAGTCGGCTTTTGACATCTTGTCTTGCTTACCTGAAGTGCATGCTGAGAATGCGATGATGCATGCCAACAATGCTATAATCATTGGCAGAGTTTTGCTTGTTTTGTAAGCGTTGTTAGGCATAGTATTGGTTGTTTTGTTTTCAGCCCTACAAAGATAGTGTTTTTTGTTTATTTTAAGATTGTTATCGTCTGTTTTATTTTCTCTTTTTCTGCCGTTATGTTTAGTTTGTCGTATATCATGCAAAAAGCCATAACAGAGTGTTGTTATGCACTCTATTATGGCTTTGTTTATAGATGTGTGTCGTAGCAGTGTTTAGAACTCTGCCGACTTAGGAGTACGTGGGAAAGGAATCACGTCGCGGATGTTCTGCATACCTGTTACGAAGAGTATGAGGCGCTCGAAGCCGAGGCCGAATCCAGCGTGTGGGCATGAGCCATATTTGCGAGTGTCGAGATACCATGTCATATCCTTCATAGGTATGTTGCGCTCTTCGATTTCGTTCATGAGCTTGTCGTAGCTCTCCTCGCGCACCGAACCGCCGATAATCTCGCCGATTTGTGGGAAGAGCACGTCGGTGCCCTGCACTGTCTGTCCGCTCTTGCCACCGAATCCCGACTCGTTGTCGTCAATCTTCATGTAGAACGCCTTGATAGCCTTAGGATAGTTGGTCATTATAACCGGGCGCTTGAAGTGCTCCTCCACGAGGAAGCGCTCGTGTTCTGATGCCAGGTCGTCGCCCCATTCGCATGGGAACTCGAACTTCTTGCCATTCTTG
The DNA here is from genome assembly GCA_934215545.1 of uncultured Prevotella sp. Classification (GTDB taxonomy): domain Bacteria; phylum Bacteroidota; class Bacteroidia; order Bacteroidales; family Bacteroidaceae; genus Prevotella. The sequence continues at coordinate 4,795 of CAKQAD010000034.1, read as the reverse complement.
ATGGCCTCCTGCAGAATGCGGATGCCCTCGGTGTAAGGCAGATGCACGAATTCGGAGTCGAGCACGCTCTGCAGACGGCTGAGCAAGCCCTTGTCGATCATCTTATTGAGGAACTCAAGGTCGTCCTTGCAGTGCTCCATAGCCCAGCGTATGCAGTATTTGATGAAGTCTTCTTCGAGCTCCATGAGTCCTTCGAGGTCGAGGAAAGCCACCTCTGGCTCCACCATCCAGAACTCTGCGAGGTGGCGTGGAGTGTTAGAGTTTTCGGCGCGGAATGTCGGGCCGAAGGTGTATATAGCACCAAGAGCTGTAGCTCCGAGCTCGCCTTCGAGCTGTCCAGACACTGTCAGCGATGTCTGCTTTCCGAAGAAGTCGTCAGAATAGTCTATTTTGCCATCCTCTGTCTTCTTCAGGTTATAGAGGTTCTTTGTAGTCACCTGGAACATCTGTCCGGCACCCTCGCAGTCGCTTGCGGTGATGAGTGGCGTGTTGAAGTAGAAGTAGCCATGCTCATGGAAGTAGGTGTGAATAGCCATTGCCATGTTGTGGCGGATGCGCATCACTGCTCCGAAGGTGTTTGTGCGCAGGCGCAGGTGAGCATACTGGCGCATGTATTCAAACGACTGTCCCTTCTTCTGCATAGGATAGTCGGAGCCGCACAGACCATACACCTCAATGCTTTCGCACTGTATCTCTGATGTCTGTCCGGCGCCCTGGCTTTCTACCAGCTTGCCCACGGCGCTGATGCATGCACCTGTGGTGATTTGCTTAAGCATTTCGGCGTCGAACTTGGTTGGGTCGACAACAATCTGTATGTTCTTTATTGTAGAGCCATCGTTGAGTGCGATAAAGTCTACCGCCTTGCTGCTACGATGTGTGCGAACCCATCCTTTTACGTTGATTTCGCTTCCGAAGTCTGTGCTTTGGAGAGCGTCAATAACCTTTGTTCTTTTCATTTCTTTTATTGGAAGTTATAGGGGTGTCGGTTAGAGTCTACCATGTATTGTTTTATTCGAAAGCTCCCATGCGCAGCATGTCCACCTCTTTCTCGGTGAGGAAGCGCCAGTCGCCGCGACGCAGGTTCTTCTTGGTGAGTCCTGCAAACTGCACGCGGTCGAGCTTCACCACGCGATATCCAAGGTGTTCGAAGATACGGCGCACGATGCGGTTCTTGCCGCTGTGGATTTCGATGCCCACCTGGCTCTTGTCGGTGTCGCTTGCATACTCGATGGCATCGGCATGTATCTCGCCGTCTTCAAGCTCTATGCCTTCAGCAATCTGCTGCATGTCGTGAGCTGTTACGTTCTTGTCGAGATAAACATGATACACCTTCTTCTTGAGGAACTTAGGGTGTGTGAGCTTTGAAGCCAGGTCGCCGTCGTTGGTGAGCAGGAGCACACCAGTGGTGTTGCGGTCGAGTCGGCCTACGGGGTATATACGCTCAGGGCATACGTTCTTTACAAGATCCATAACAGTCTTGCGCTGCTGTGGGTCGTCGCTTGTTGTCACGCAGTCCTTAGGCTTGTTGAGCAGCACGTACACCTTCTTTTCGAGGCTTACGGGCTGGTCGTGGAATTTCACTTCGTCGGTGCGCTTTATCTTTGTGCCGAGTTCGGTCACTACTTCGCCGTTCACGGTCACTACGCCTGCCTGGATGAATTCGTCGGCTTCGCGGCGTGAGCAGATGCCTGCATTTGCGAGGAACTTGTTGAGGCGGAGTGGCTCGTTAGGATCGATGTTCTCCTCCTTATATTCTATGCGCTTCTTAAGGCTGTACTTAGCGTTGGGGTCGTAGTTGCCGGTGCGTGGACGCTGTTGGTAGCCGCCCTGCTGGCCGTAGCCACCGCGGTTGTAGCCACCCTGCTGACCATAGCCACCCTGGCGCTGCTGATAGCCGCCACGATTGTAGCCACCACCATGATTGTTGTAGCCGCCCTGGCGCTGCTGGCCGTAGCCGCCACGGTTGTAGCCACCCTGGCGTGGCTGGTAGCCACCCTGCTGGTCGTCGCCCTGCTGGTTGTAGCTGCCACGGTTATATCCACCCTGGCGTGGCTGGTAGCCACCCTGCTGGTCGTCGCCCTGCTGGTTGTAGCGTGGGCGTGGCTGATAGCCACCCTGGCGCTGCTGGTTGTAGCCGCCACGATTATATCCGCCCTGGCGTGGCTGGTAGCCACCCTGTTGAGTGCCACCCTGCAGATTGGCGCCGAAGCCCTCCGGACGGAATCCGCCGTCGTCGTTGCGTGTAGGGCGCTCGGCATTGTATGCGTGCTGTGCATGGATGCGTGGGCGCTGTGGGCGTGTGTTACTTCTGTAATCTCTCTGATAGTTGTCGGCGGAGCGGCCATAGCTCTCGCTATTGCCAGTAGCCTGTCCTGCTGAGGTCTGCTCCTGTGTCTTTTCCTTCTCTAAATCCATATTACTTTACTTGTGATTTTTGTTAATAATAGCCTCACGGCCGTTTCTCTTGTTACTTGTTCTGTTTTCTTAAAATTAAATACCTGTGTAGTTTAGTGGTGTAATGGCCATGAGTTCGGCCTTCACCTTATCATTGACATTTAGGGTTTGTATGAATTCGTGTATTGTTTCCTCTGTCATGTGCTTGTTGGTGCGTGTGAGCGCCTTCAGAGCTTCGTATGGGTGTGGGTAGGCCTCGCGGCGCAGTATTGTCTGTATGGCTTCTGCCACCACCGCCCATGTGTTGTTGAGGTCTTGTTCTATTTTCTCTTCGTGCAAAATCAGCTTGCGCAGACCCTTGAGTGTGCTCTGCATTGCTATCATGCCATGACCGAATGGCACGCCCACGTTGCGCAGCACTGTAGAGTCGGTGAGGTCGCGTTGCAGGCGGCTCACTGGCAGCTTCTGTGCCAGGAACTGCAGCACGGCATTGGCAATGCCCAGGTTGCCCTCAGAGTTCTCGAAGTCGATGGGGTTCACCTTGTGAGGCATGGCACTTGATCCCACCTCGCCAGCCTTGATCTTCTGCTTGAAGTATTCCATAGAGATATACATCCAGAAGTCGCGGTCGAGGTCGATGATGATGGTGTTGATGCGGCGCATGGCGTCGAAGAGAGCTCCCATGCAGTCGTAGTTGCTTATCTGTGTGGTGAACTGCTCTCTGTCGAGTCCGAGCTTCTCGCTTACGAAGCGGTTGCCGAAAGCTTTCCAGTCATACTCAGGATATGCCACATGGTGAGCATTGTAGTTGCCCGTGGCACCACCAAACTTTGCTGTAATCTTGCACTCCTTGAGCTCGTGGAGCTGCTCGTTGAGGCGATACACAAACACCATTATCTCCTTGCCCAAGCGTGTGGGGCTTGCAGGCTGACCATGGGTCTTGGCGAGCATAGGCACGTCTTTCCACTCCTCGGCATATACCTGCAACTGGTCTATCAACTCCTGCACCAGCGGACAATATACATCGTTGAGCGCCTCCTTTATCGACAATGGCACCGAAGTGTTGTTGATGTCCTGCGAGGTGAGTCCGAAGTGTATGAACTCCTTGTACTGCTCCAAGCCGCCGATCTCGTCGAACTTCTCCTTGATGAAGTATTCCACAGCCTTCACGTCGTGGTTGGTCACCTTCTCGATGTCCTTCACGCGCTGTGCTCCTGCCTCGTCGAAGCCAAGGTAGATGTTGCGCAATGTGTCGAATAAGTCGTGGTTGAAATCCTTGAGTTGAGGCAATGGCAACTCGCATAATGTGATGAAATACTCAATTTCTACGCGTATCCTGTACTTAATCAGTGCATATTCTGAGAAATAATTGGCCAAAGACTCTGTCTTTCCTCTGTAACGCCCGTCGATTGGCGAGATGGCTGTCAGCAAATCCAAATTCATGATTTTTTTAATGATTGTAAATGTGTCTGTGTGTCTGTGATATTTCTTTTGGCAATGCCACATCAAAATTCTCTGCAAATTTACTAATTTAATTTCATACTCTTGTTAGTGTGTCGCTTTTTTTACACATATTAATATCAAATAGATACCTCTTGACGTTAAAATTGCTTTTGTGCATGCTTCGTATCTGTAGCCTATTGTTCATATTTTCTGCGTGGTGAGGCATGCAAATATATTTTTTGTTTAGCCAAATTGTTACAAATGAAAATCGTGAAATAGATGTTTCCACATCACCATTATCCGCTTTTTTGAGCATAGAAATGCAATTCCACACCATCTTCTGTATGTTGTACATGCTAAAACGGTATTAAAAATTATTTTTTTAAGGCTTCTTTTCATTGCAAAATGGGCTTCTTTTCAATGCAATTAAGGCTTCTTTTCAATGCAAAATGGGCTTGTTTTTAGTTTGGCTATTTTTGTTTTATTGCACACTTGTGCGCTTTGTTGCGATAATATGTTGTGCTTCAGTGCTTTGTTTGTTGCACGTCCAAAACTCACGAAAAACGCGCTGCTTGCTTCTTTGTGCATTTTCCTCGCATTCTCAGCGCCTCAAAACCATGCAAATATTGTATTGAGCATGCCTTTGTGCACGTTTTGTAGGGTAGGAGAGAGAAAATATGAACAACAGTGTTGGTTCTCTTTTCTCTTGGCGCAACATGTGCTTTATGGTGCTTCTGCGATGCCCTTTAAATGGCATTTTATGTGCATTTTTAAATAAAATGCATCAAAAGTTAAAAATTTCTTGCTAAAAATTTGGAGGTTTCAAAATAAAGTCATACCTTTGCACTCGCTTTAAGGAACTAAGCAATATGGTTGGTAAATTAAAGGGCGTTTAGCTCAGCTGGTTTAGAGCATCTGCCTTACAAGCAGAGGGTCGGCGGTTCGAATCCGTCAACGC
>CAKQAD010000033.1 GCA_934215545.1 uncultured Prevotella sp. | reverse complement strand
CATGAAATATCGAGTCTAAATCATTCTATTTTAATAACTTATATTTAAATCGTCTCGTTTTAACGGGACACTAGTGACTTTTGATATAAAAATTTATACAACAACGCGTCCTTAGTGCCCACATGGCTACACACAAACGATAAATAAAGCATTTTTTTAATGTTTTGTTGTATATTTAAGAACAATATATGTATATTTGCAATATCTTTATGACACATAACATAGAGTATTAGTATTAAATTTATATGTAAACCTTAAAAATTAAAAATCTATGGGATTAAAAGAATCCGTTGTTTCGGTATTTTCAAAGTATGCAACATTTAGTGGAAGAGCCACACGTTCTGAATATTGGTTCTTCTGTTTATTCAACTTCCTCATGCAAATTGGTCTGATACTTGGCTGTACGATTTTGGGGGCTATATTTTATAAGGAAGGAGGATTATTGGGTGGCTACGCAGTAGGTAATATTCTTGGGTGGATATATGCCATTGTAGTATTTATCCCAGGTTTAGCAGTATCGGTGCGCCGTCTACACGATACAGGCCGCTCGGGCGTAAACATGTTTTGGGTATTTTTACCATTAATTGGTGCTATCATATTGCTGGTGTACATGCTCACAGGCAGCAATGTTGGCGACAACGCCTATGGTCCACAGCCCGAGAAATAAGAGGAGAAATAGCTTTAACTTACCTCAAAAAGATAATCCAATAGCGGCTGACAGACGGTAATAAGTGAATGCTTACTTATTGTCATTGCATTTCAGTAATAACCAGCCCATTAAAATCATAAAAACCACGCTCTGTATGCCAGAGCGTGGTTTTTATGATTTATTTTATGTCGCTGCAATTACTTGCGCTTCTTGCTTGTCTTGCCTACATTCTTTGCAGGTTTTGTTGTGGCAGGCTTTGCTTCTGCCTTTACCTCTTTCTGCTCTGGCTCCACCTTCACAACCTCTACGGTGAAGATGAGTGTAGAGTTAGGCTTGATATTGCCGGCAGTGCGCTCGCCATAGGCAAGATCCTGTGGAATGTAGAGTTCCCACTTTGATCCCTCAGGCATCATGGTGAGAGCCTCTGTCCATCCCTTAATCACCTGGTTTGGACGGAATGTAGAGGTGTCTGGATCGCGACGATAAGAGCTATCAAATACGTTGCCGTCGATAGTCTTGCCCTCGTAACGCACTGTAACATTATCGTTTTCAGCTGCTACACGGCCCTTACCCTCTGTAATAACCTTATACTGCAAGCCAGAGGCTGTGGTATGCACGCCTTCTGCTGTGGCATTCTTCTTGAGCCAATCAGCATTTTCCTGCTTGTAGATTCCTGCCAGACGCTCTTTCTCAATGGTAAGAGTGCTACGATAGTAGTTCTGAGCACCCTGCATTGTCATGGTGAGGGTGTCGTTGGCAACACCATCAACGAAACCTCTGATAAATGTAAGGCTGTCGATGGCATATTGTGTGTCCTTTACATCACGGCAAACGTTAGGGAATATATTGTTCTCCACTTGCTGTGCTATCTGCAGACCAGCCACACGAGCAAGGAACTGTATGTCGTGCTTCTGCTCCAAGCCCTCACGGAGTCCATCTACAAAAGCGTGCAAAGACACAGAGTCGAGATTAAACTGGCGCTTAGCGTAGTCGATGAGTCCGTTTGTCATCATCACACCCGAAGCATAGCTCAGTGAGTCGCTGGTAGATGTGAGCTGCACAGGGGCCTTCTGCTCCACCTGAGCCTTCTTCTGTTTCTTTTCTTTCTTTGCGTATGCGGTAGTGGCAAATGTAGCACTCAGAAACACAGCCATTGCCAGAGTAACGATTTTCTTCATTTTGCTTGTTTGATATTTATTATATAAACTGACGAGTAGACGAGCCGCTTTCATATATCTGCTTACCTTTAGGAATAAAAGGTAATAGCCCGTCAGCTTGTCTACTCGTCAAAATTATTAACTGGTTATATTATTTCTCACCCAAACCTACGAGTTCGAGCTTGAACACCAATGGAGAGTAAGGCTTGATCTCGCCCATCTCACGCTCGCCATAAGCCAGGTCTTGTGGAATGTAGATTTCCCATACAGAGCCTACAGGCATGCGTACGAGGGCCTCTGTCCAACCCTTAATAACCTGATTTACGCGCATTGCAACAGGCTCGCCACGCTTGTAAGAGCTGTCGAACACCTTACCATTAATGGTCTTTCCCTCGTAGTTCACACGAACAATAGAAGTGTCCTTAGGCAATTCGCCGTTGCCTTCCTTGATAACCTTATACTGCAAGCCTGAAGGAAGAGTCTTCACACCTGGCTTCTTGGCATTGGCAGCCATCCACTTCTCGCCTTCCTGCTTAAGAGGTGCATACTGCTGAGCCTTGATTGCCATCATCTTGGCCTGTGCCACCTGTGCAGCCTGCTCAACAGTGAAGAGGCCCTTCTTGCCCTTAACGCCCTGTATGAAGCCGAGCATGAAGTTCTTCATAGAGATATTCTTGGTGCTGTCATTGCCAAACACTTCGTGTTCAATGCCCTTAATCATACGATTAGAAATCTGCTGACCAATCTGGATACCCATATAGTAGGCAGCCTTCTTCTTGTCGTTGCCAGCATTGGCACCTTCGTTAAGACCCTTTACAAAGGCATCCATGTAGGTGGTGTCGATGTCCATCTGCACAAGATAAGGAATAAGTCCCTGTGTGTTTGCCAAACCCATAGCGTAAGACAGTGTGTCTACGTCGTCCTTAAGCTTTGGCTGACCTGATGTTGAATTGCCGCATGATGTCACGAAAGATGCGACTGCAATGGCAATAACTGCCACAAATGCTAACTTTTTCATTTCTTTTATTTAAATTGTTTTGTTTTTTTCTTGTTTGTTGCGTGCCTTCAATAGCATGTTCCGCTTGTTAGAGCACCTTGATAAGCTCTACATCGAACACAAGAGCAGCAAATGGAGGAATGGCACTACCTGCTCCGCGCTCACCATAAGCAAGCTGATAAGGAATGAAGAAGCGATACTTTGCTCCCTCGCTCATGAGCTGCACACCCTCTGTCCATCCTGCGATAACGCCGTTGAGTGGGAATGTTGCTGACTGTCCGCGCTTGTAAGAGCTGTCGAACACTGTGCCATCAATGAGCTGACCCTCGTAGTGACACTCTACAGTGTCGTCGGCAGTAGGCTTCTTGCCATTGCCCTCATTGAGCACCTGATACATAAGACCAGAAGGAAGGCTCACAACGCCTTCTTCCATTGCCTTTGCAGCAAGGAATTCTTCGCCCTTATCCTTATTGTCCTTATACTTCTCTGCCGCAGCTGCACGCTGCTTTTCCTCTTGCTCTACAAAGAAGTTCTGCACTATTGTCTGCGCCTCGGCCTGGTCTACCTGTGGTTTCTTGCCTGCTATCATGTCTTGCACTGCTTGTGCGAAATCGTTGATGCTGAGATTCTCGGCTCCCATCTGTGCGAGCTGGCTACCAATGCCCATGCCCAAAGCGTAACTGAGTTTGTCCATAAATTTTGTTTTGCTTGTTGTTATTTTTAGCTTGTTAATGTTATGCCTTCAGCCCCTGTGCTTATCGCAGCGAAGTGGCATATAAGGCGTGGCTTATCAGAATTGCAAATTTACTACTTTTATTTGAGAGTGTGCACTTTACCACTGATTATTCAGCATATTTTTGTTTTTTTTATAGCTCATCCAACACAAAAACTGGATAGACAATTATACTGGTTGGTGATTATTGAACAAGCTACATTCTCTCCGTTATGCGTAAGGGTTTTCACATAAAAGAAATGCCATAAGTGTCAGCCATAACATAAGAGTCTCGTTATTAGAGCAATATGGCTGCCACTTTGCTACAAAAAAGTGTAAGAAGTACCAGCCAAGTGTCAGAGAAGTGTCAGGCAAGCGTCAGCCTTTTACCATAACCCTACAAAAAAGCTTTAAACCCAAATCTAATGACCGATTTGGGTTAGACCAAATCGGAAAGATTATTAGTGCGCTAAGAATAGAAAAAGCCGCATTGCTTCTTGCGAAACGATGCGGCTTGCGTATTAAGCTATTGTTGTCCTAGGCGGATTCGAACCACCACAAACAGAACCAAAACCTGTTGTGCTACCATTACACCATAGGACAATCTTGCCTAAGCGGGTGCAAAGTTATGAATTTTTTATTTCTCCACCAAATTTTTTGTTCATAAATTACACCCAACGACTATTGATAGGGTGTTCTAAATCAATACACAAATGAGTTTGCTTGAAATGGACCATAGTGTTATATCATCAAGAAAAGGGTTGGCACCATCATGACGCCAACCCTTCAGATTAAAATGGAATATTTAATAACAAATCGTGTTGCTTATGTTATTCACCCAAGTCATCCTTCATGATTTGGATTTATTATTACTTCACTGTAATGAGGTAATAGTTTTTCTTGCCTCTCTGCACGAGCAGATACTTGCCGTCGATAAGGTCGTCGGCAGTCACCACGCGGTCGAAAGCCTGGAGTTTTTCCTTGTTGAGCGACACGCCACCACCCTGCACAAGCTTACGCATCTCGCCCTTTGAGGCGAATATCTTCACGTCGTCGCGTGTAAAGATGTCTACAGCAGGCTGTCCGAGCTGGTCTTTATCCAATTCGAAGTGGGGCACTCCTTCGAAGATAGAGAGGAGTGTAGCCTCATCAAACTTCTGCAGTGTTTCCTTTGTTCCCTTGCCAAAGAGTATGTTTGAAGCCTCCTGTGCAATGAGCAGGTCGTCGTGTGAGTGCACCATTGTTGTCACCTCCTCAGCCAAGCGCTTCTGCAGCACGCGGCGTCCTGGGTCTTCGTTGTGCTCAGCAATGAGCGCATCGATAGTTTCCTTGTCGAGGTCGGTGAATATCTTGATATACTTCTCTGCCTCCACATCGCTCACATTGAGCCAGAACTGGTAGAATGCATACGGAGTGGTGCGCTGTGGGTCGAGCCATACATTGCCACTCTCGGTCTTTCCAAACTTCTTTCCGTCGCTCTTGGTAATAAGTGGGCATGTTAGGCAGTAAGCCTCTTTGTCGTTGCCGAGTGTACGGTGGATGAGTTCGTTACCAGTAGTCATATTGCCCCACTGGTCGTTACCACCGAGCTGCAGGCGCACGCCATGATGCTGATATAGATATAGGAAGTCGTAGCCTTGCAGCAGCTGGTATGTAAACTCTGTAAATGATAGTCCGTCGCGGGCCTCGCCATTGAGTCGTTTCTGCACGCTATCCTTCGCCATCATATAGTTCACGGTGATGTGCTTTCCCACCTCGCGTGCGAAATCGAGGAAGGTAAAGTCCTTCATCCAGTCGTAGTTGTTGACGAGTTCTGCCTTATTAGGCTCTGTTCCGTCGAAGTCGAGGAACTTAGACACCTGCTTCTTGATAGCCTCCTGGTTGTGATACAGTGTAGCCGAGTCGAGCAGGTTACGCTCCTGGCTCTTGCCAGATGGGTCGCCAATCATACCTGTTGCTCCGCCTACAAGCAGATAAGGCTTGTGGCCGCAGCGCTGCAGGTGGCGCAGCATCATAATGCCGCAGAGGTGACCTATGTGAAGAGAGTCGGCAGTGGGGTCGGTGCCAAGATACGCTGACACCATGTGGGTTTTGAGATACTCCTCAGTACCCGGCATAATCTGCGCGAGCATGCCGCGCCAGCGCAGTTCTTCAACGAAATTATTTGTCATTTGTATGTTTATTTTTTTTAGTTGACGAGTTAACGAGTAGATAAGTTGACGAGCCGAAGATGCTAAACTCTAAAGAGCTGCTTGGCTATTTGTTCTTGCTTTGTTTTGGTTGCTGACAAGCAAAAGGCTTACGTTTCTGCTTATTGTTACGGCACAGGGTCGTATCCAGAGCCTCCCCAAGGGTTGCATCTCAGTATTCGCCACACGGTGAGCATGGTGCCCTTTATCACTCCGTGCTTCAGCAGTGCCTGCCTGGCATATTCGGAGCATGTAGGTGTAAACCGGCACGAGGCAGGCGTGTAGGGCGTTATAAAGCGCTGATAGAACAAAATAGGGAGCACCAGCAGCCATGCTAAGGCGTGCGATATACGGTGTAGCAATCGTCGCATCATAGTCTTTCTGCCAAGCGGTTGAGCAATCCCTTCATCTTTGCCTGCACTATATTGCTGTCGAGCAGTTGGTCGGCACTCCACACAAAACACACATAAACATTTTTATTGCCACATGCTTTCAGTGGTTCTGTTACGATGTGCTTGTTTAGTCGGTATGCCTCACGCACCTGTCTCTTTATGCGGTTGCGCTTCACGGCACGTTTGAAGTAGCGTTTAGGCACGCTTACCATCATCTGTGCCACCGGACTTGTTGTATCATCGGCCTCTCTCTCGCCGATCATATACACAAGCCTTATTGGATATGCAGAGAGCGACTTCGACATGCCACTGTTAAAGAGTCTGTCGATGAGCTTCATGCCGCACAGATGTTCGGCTTTTGGTAGCGAGAAAGGGTGATTTGTCATTATGAAGTATGCTTTATTACTTGTTGTTCTCGAGATAATAGCGCAGAGCTCCAGTCATCGAGGGACATTCCTTTGTAGGTGCCTGCAGGTCGAGTCGATAACCAGCGTCTACCACTGCCTTTGCTGTGGCGGGTCCGAAGGTGGCTATGCGCAGGTCGCCTTGCTTGAATTCGGGGAAGTTCTTGGTGAACGACTCTATGCCGAATGGGCTGAAGAACACCACCATGTCGCTGTCGAACTTCTTTGCTTCCTCTTCGGTAAAGTCGTTGCTGACGGTGCGGAACATCACACACTCTCGGTGTATGAGTTTCTTTGAGTCGAAGAGTCGTTGCACGTCGTCGTTATGCACTGAGCTCAGTGGCACGAGAAATTTCTCTGTCTTGTGCTTTACCATTGTAGGCAGCAGCGAGTCGAGCTTACCGGTATTTCCGAAGAACACCTTGCGCTTACGGTACTGCACGTACTTCTGTATATAGAGTGCTATTGTCTCTGTTACGCAGAAGTATTTCATGTCTTCGGGGATAGTGATGCGCATCTCCTTAGCCAGGTTGAAGTAGTTGTCGATGGCATGGCGGGTGGTGAACACCACGGCAGTATAGTCGAGCAGGTTAATCTTCTGCTGGCGGAATTCCTTAGACGATAATCCCTCTACCTTGATGAACGGGCGGAACTCGAGCTCCACACCGAAATCCTTGGCAATGTCGTAATAAGGAGATTTCTCGCTTGATGGTTCTGGCTGCGAAATAAGAATCTTCTTTATCATTTCTCTATCTTTGAAAACTGTGATTGTTTATATATGTTGCTAAGAGTTTTTGCGACGTTGTCGGCATGTCGGGGTGTGAGGGTGTTAATGGGTGGTTTAGGGTGTGTTTTTATATGTTCACTTTCAAGCAGTTGGCTATTGTGCCGAGCACTCCAAGAGCTGCTGCGAGTGGCATCATTTCAAGCGTGCAAAAGTACAAAAAAATTTGCAAAGAATGGCCGCTTTGTCTGAAAAAGATGGTGTACGTCTTGTAAAGTGCGAGTATTTTAAACAGTGCCATCACTGCTGCCGTAGCAATCAGTGTAGTTTGCACCGACATCTCGAAGTATGCCTGAAGCATCACCACTGGGAATATGCACACGCCTTCCATACCGAGCAGGAACAGATACGACTTCATCCATATTTCATTGCGCCGTCGGTCGAAGAACACCCATCCTGCAATGGCGTAGAACACTGCTTTAAGCATGAAATAGGCGAACACAGTGAGTGCAAAGACGCCAATCACCTGATACTGGTCGATGATGAAGGTGTCCGTCACATGTATCTGCACATGGAAGAAGTAGACCAGTGCAAAGAGCAGACAGCTCTGCAATACGAGGAAGAACTGGAAACGGAACTCTCCTGATGTCTCGGTCATTGCCGTTGTTTTCTCGTTGCGTAGCGGACGGAAGAAGTCCTTTAGCTGTCGCATGATGAGTCGTCGCGACTTTACATACGCCATCATGGCAAGCACAAAGCATCCAAGCAGCAATAGTGTGATTACCGGGTCGCGTGATATGGCATATGGCACGGGGTCGCCAGCCACTCCAGGTCGTCCGCCATATAGGTCGGGGTTGAAGCATGGCTTTCCCGTGAAGAACGACTCTTTGTATAGCGATGGCATGCTGACATCGCGCCACGACCGTCCTGCCGTATGTCCTGGCAAGTGTAGGGTGTCCGGCTGTTGGCTCCACGTTATCTCGCAGGGCTTTATATGTGCCTGTATGGCGGAGTCTTGCTGTTCTGGCGTGGCATTCCGTGGCAGCCAGCTAAGCACCTCGGCAGGTGTTATCTGCCGGTGCTTCACTGGCTGTGTGCTTATAGGCATGCCATCGGCGTCGAGCGTTATCTCCTCAACATGTATGGAGTCAGTGGCTGTGATTGTCATTGTTATAGTGTGGTGTTTATACCTTTAGTCTAATCCGAACTCGCGGCGGATGTCTGCCACACGGTCGAGTTTCTCCCATGTGAAGAGCTCCACTTCCATGACCTTGGTCTCGTGATAGCGCGATGTGAATGTTTTCTTCACCACCTCGTTGCGGCGTCCCATGTGTCCGTAGGCAGCTGTCTCGGAGTAGATAGGCTGGCGCAACTTTAGTGCGCGCTCAATGGCTTTCGGACGCAGGTCGAAGAGTCGGCCTATGGCTTGTGCTATCTCGCCGTCGCTCTGCTTCACATGCTTACGGCCATAGGTGTTCACATATATGCTCACTGGCTCTGCCACACCGATGGCGTAGCTTATCTGCACGAGCATTTCGTCGGCGATGCCTGCTGCCACCATGTTCTTGGCAATGTGGCGTGCGGCATAAGCAGCAGAACGGTCTACCTTCGATGGGTCCTTACCCGAGAATGCTCCACCGCCATGTGCTCCCTTGCCGCCATAGGTGTCGACAATGATTTTACGGCCGGTGAGTCCGGTATCGCCATGAGGTCCGCCGATAACGAATTTGCCTGTTGGGTTTACGAAGTATTTAATGTCGTCGCCGAAGAGTGCGAGCACCTTCTCGCTGTGTATCTGTGCCTTCACACGTGGCATGAGGATATTGATCACGTCGTCCTTGATTTTGGCAAGCATACGCTCGTCGTCGGTGTCAAACTCGTCGTGCTGTGTAGACACAACGATGGTGTCGATGCGCTGTGGCAGTCCTTCTTCCGAATACTCCACCGTTACCTGGCTCTTAGAGTCGGGGCGCAGATATGTCATCTCCTTGCCTTCGCGGCGTATGTCGGCAAGCACTCGCATAATGAGTTGTGCCAAGTCGAGTGTCACGGGCATGAAACTCTCTGTCTCGTTGGTGGCATAGCCGAACATCATACCCTGGTCGCCAGCACCCTGCTCTTCTTCTTCGGCACGGCTCACGCCACGGTTGATATCGTCCGACTGCTCATGGATGGCAGTGAGCACACCACAAGAGTTGCCGTCAAACTGATATTCCGACTTGGTGTATCCGATACGGTTAATGGTGTTGCGGGCAATGGTCTGCAGGTCGATGTATGCATCCGAGCGCACCTCGCCCATTATTATCACCTGACCGGTGGTTACAAAACTCTCAATGGCACAATGAGCCTGCTCGTCGTAGGCAAGAAACTGGTCTACGAGAGCATCTGAAATCTGGTCGGCGACTTTGTCGGGATGACCTTCTGAAACTGATTCTGATGAGAATAGATAATTCATTTTTCCAATCGTTTAAATAAATAATAAGTGGAAAAATACCAAATTACCGCTGTCCGTTCTGTTACCCTGCCTCAACATACTTGTGTATATGGTGTCGACATAAAGGGGTGGACATTGCAGTTTTAGCATTTTTTTGTGTGGTTGCAAGCAGCCAAATTCTTCCACATGTCTATATGTTAATTAAAATCGGGTGCAAAGGTACTCATTTTTTTGCATACCATGGCATTTTTAAAGAAGTTTATACTTTCAACTCCTTATCACAGAAAGCCATCACTACAAATATCGTGTGAGCAATAAAAAAAAGACGGTTGGTTCACTACTTTTGCAAACCAACCGTCTTTTTTTCTTGTGGTGTCTTTATGTTCTTGTGTCTTGTCATTATCAACAAGCACATACTTTAAGCGTTCTTATTCCTTGCCTTCGAATGCTGCTGCCTCAGCAGCTGCTATTATCTGCTCTCTGCTTAGCTCTCGTGCCGAGATATGACTGAGGTCGAATTCTGCGGCATCAAGGTCGAGAGTATTGTCGGTAACCTCGGCAGCTGGTGCTTCATTGCTTGCTTTTGGTGTGACATCGGCAGCCTCAGCTGTCTCATTGCGATACATTGGCGAGCGTCCGCGGCGCTTCTTGCCATTGCCTTGGCGTGGTGCAGGCGTCTCTGTGGTTGTGACTGTAACCTCAGCAGCAGAGCTCTGTATCACAAAGTCATCGGCTGTGGTTTCTGTTGTAGGCACGTTCTCTACGGGCTCCTCCTCCATCTTGGTGCGGTCGGTCTTTGCCGCAAACACAGCATCGATAAACTGTGGTTCCTTGCGCAGTCGTTCCAGTGTTAGCTTGGCAGCCATCTGCTGGCTCTCTTTCTTGCTATAGCCGGTGCCTTGGCATCCGTCGATGCCTTCTATCACCACCTTATAGCAGAACACTGGCGATCCGGTTTTGTCTTTCTCCTGCGACACTACGATAAAGTCTATGCGCACACGGTTTTTCTGGCTCCATTCGATGAGCTTGCTTTTAAAGTTCACTTCTTTATAAGCAACCTTATCGATGTTTATCATTTGTGCCAGTATGCGATTGCGCATGAACTTCATGCAGGCATCGTAGCCTCGGTCGAGATAGATGGCTCCCACGAGTGCCTCGAAGGCGTTTCCTCCCATATAGGAGTTGTGCGATTGTGATCGTCCGCTCGATAGTATGAGTTGGTTTATGCCCAACTCTTGCGCCAGTCGGTTTAGTGTTTCACGCTGCACCAGTTTTGAGCGTGTATTGGTGAGAAATCCCTCGCGCTTTCCAGGGAAGTGTCTGTATACGATATCTCCCACTGTAGCATCGAGTATGGCGTCTCCAAGAAATTCGAGTCGCTCATTGTTCACGGGTTTTCCTTTGGCATTGCGCTTATACATGCTCTTGTGCATTAGTGCGAGCTTGTAGTAGCTGATGTCGTGCGGATAGAACCCGATAACTTGTCTTAAAGACGAATAAAGCTCCTTGTCCTTACGGAAAGGGAGCTTTATTCTGTCGATGATGTTACTCAGCATACTTCTTGAATATTACGCATGCGTTGTGACCACCAAATCCGAAGGTGTTGCTCAGTGCGGCACGCACCTCTCTCTTCTGTGCCTTGTTGAAGGTATAGTTGAGTGTATAGTCGATTTCGGGGTCTTGGTCGTCTTCCTCATGATTGATGGTTGGCGGCACGATGTCGTTCTTCACTGCGAGCACCGAAGCGAGAGCCTCCACGGCTCCTGCAGCACCGAGCAGATGACCTGTCATTGACTTCGTTGAGCTGATATTGAGCTTGTAAGCAGCATCTCCGAACACCTTCTTGATGGCCTTAGCCTCAGAGATATCTCCCACTGGTGTTGATGTGCCATGCACATTGATGTAGTCGATATCCTCTGGCTTCATGCCTGCATCTTCGAGTGCGTTCTGCATCACGAGGCAAGCACCGAGTCCTTCTGGGTGTGATGCTGTGATATGATAGGCATCAGCCGACATTCCGGCTCCTACCATCTCTGCATATATCTTTGCTCCGCGTGCCTTAGCATGCTCAAGTTCTTCGAGCACGAGGCATCCTGCTCCCTCGCCCATGATAAATCCGTCGCGGCTTGCGCTGAACGGACGTGATGCGTGCTGTGGGTCGTCGTTGCGTGTCGACAGTGCGTGCATGGCGTTAAATCCGCCCACTCCACTTGCTGTGATGGCAGCTTCTGCACCACCGCTAACTATTACATTGGCCTTTCCCAGACGTATCAGGTTGAAGGCGTCTGCCAAAGCGTTGCTAGACGAAGCACATGCCGATGTGGTGGCATAGTTAGGGCCATGGAAGCCATAATGTATTGATATCTGTCCGGCAGCGATATCGGCAATCATCTTAGGAATGAAGAATGGGTTGAACTTAGGACCGTCCTCGATATGAGTTGCCCAATATCCCACTTCTTCCTCGAAGGTCTTGATACCTCCGATGCCTACTCCAAAGATCACACCGATGCGGTTTTTGTCCACCTCATCGAGGTTCATTCCGCTGTCCTGCACTGCTTGCATAGCCGAAGCCATAGCGAGCTGGGCGTAGCGGTCCATCTTGCGGGCCTCCTTGCGGTCGATGTAGTCGACAGCCTTAAAGTTCTTCACCTCGCAAGCAAACTGTGTCTTGAACTGCGAAGCATCGAACAATGTTATTGGAGCTGCGCCGCTCACGCCGGCAACAAGGTTGTTCCAGGTTTCCTCGGGGTTGTTGCCCAATGGGGTAACGGCTCCAAGACCTGTTACTACTACTCTTTTTAATTCCATTTAGAAAAATTCAGTTCCTGGTCAGAAAAAAAATGGTTTACGGTTTATGACATGCCTTGGCGGCAGTCGCAAAGCGACTACTCTCTCCATGCATCCCATAAACTATAAACCACTAAGATTTTTTATTTATTTCGCGTTCTCTTCGATGTAAGAGATAGCGTCGCCTACAGTAGCGATCTTCTCTGCCTTGTCGTCAGGGATAGAGATACCGAACTGCTTCTCGAACTCCATGATGAGCTCTACAGTGTCGAGAGAGTCTGCACCGAGGTCGTTTGTGAAGCTTGCTTCTGCCTTAACGTCTGCCTCATCTACACCGAGTTTGTCAACGATGATAGCCTTTACTTTTGATTCGATTTCTGACATAATTCTAATGTTTAAAATGTTTATAATATTATTTTCTTATTTAAAAACTGGTTGCAAAGGAACAAATTTTTATTCATATAGGCAAATATTTCATTACAAAAAGCTACTTAATATGCACAAACACCCCTCATCTGTGCATGTTTATAATGGTTTTTGAGCGTTTTTTACTGCTTTTGAATGTTTTTCAAGTTCTTACGCTGCACCCATGGCTATATATTATATAATGTATAAGATAATGTATAAGCAGGGATTTTTATGTGGCTGCTCTATTTTAAAACCACATCTGTCGTTAGACGGATTTAAGAAGATTATTAGGATGCTGTGTATTCCTTTGAGCTTACAATTATGCAACTGACTTGATATCATAATATTTAACCATATCAATAAAAACAAGGAAATATTATTTCCACAACCTGCGATAATTTTACACCCGAAAAGAACGAACACTGACTTGACATAATATATTCTATTGTGAAATAGAAGCTAACACAAATACTATCAATATATAATCCCAAAATCGGTCATTAGACCGAATTTAGAAGATTATTAGGATACTATGTATTCTTTTCAACTTTTGTCAGCGTTTGTTTCG
>CAKQAD010000032.1 GCA_934215545.1 uncultured Prevotella sp. | reverse complement strand
AAATCATTACCTCTGTTGAGGTGAAAAACTCATAAATAGTTCATTTTTAGCTATTCGGCTGATTTTAGCGTAATTTGAATAGAAAAACACGCGAACAATAAAGAAAACAGCCTGTCTTCGGAGTTTGCTGGTAGATGGCTGATACATTGCTGGTATCGGACATCAATCTGTCAGCCTTAATGTCAGCCGCTATATGTTGAAACACAAAGCGATACGGTATTCTGACACTTCTGACACTTTTATTTATGTAAAAAACATATATAGGCTATGGAGTTGTTGGCTATGTCTATTTTGTTTAGAATTCAAGTTGAGATAGCCAACACGAATTAGACTCATCATGTTATTTACCTGATGAGCCATAAATCAGTGAAATAACAATGGCGAAGGTAGAAGACCCTCGCCATTGTTATTTATAAGAACTATAAGAATCGATTTTCTTTACCAATTCATAATCTGTCGCAAGAAAGGCAGCAGCTCGGCTGCCATTGCCTCGTGTTGCAGTTTGCTTGGATGTCCGCTTGCGCCATAACCCAGACTACCCGTTTGCGGTGTGAAGTCGAAGCGATAGATGCGCTTGTCGCCATGGCGATTGTAGTCTTTACATATTTTGTTGATGGCAGTCTTCACAAGGTTGTTTTCGTTTTCTTCGAGCATCGGACCGCTCATCAGCACTATCTTAGCATCAGGATATTTCTCTCTTACGGTGGCGAGCAATTTGCGATAGCCCTGCTCAAACAATGGCACTTTGTAGCCAGGTGTAGAGAAGTCGTTGGTGCCAAGATTTATGCACACCAGTTGTGGTTGATAATTTGCAAAATTCCATTGCCCATATTCCGGATGATTGAACAATGTAAACCCATATTGATAGTTCATATTGTCGGGTGAGCCATTGCTCGGACCATTATAGTTGCGATAGGCACCGATGCCACTGCGCGATATTGATGTGTGTTGTGCTTGCAAGCTGTCGCTCACGATGTTGGCGTAGGTGAGCATGTGGTTCTCGGTCTCGTCTTCGTAAGGATCGTGAAATGCGGTGCTCTCCACTCCATATCCGCATGTTATGGAGTTGCCGATGAACTCTATGCGTCTTTCAGGCAGTGGCTTAGGATTTGACAGTTGGCAACCCTTATCGAGCACGAAGCCACGAAACTCTGGGGTGCGAAACAAACCCTCGATGATATACATCATCCTCACTGTGTGTGGCCCGTTGTTCAGAGCAGTGGCAAGCGTAACCACTGAGTCGCGCTCGGCGTTGAAAGCCACTTTGAAAGGAGCGGCATTGTCGATCTGCGCCATGAAATAGCCCGTTTTTGGGCGGCATACAACCTTGAGCGATGTGCCTTCAAAGCCCGTTGTAATGGTGGTGCCAGGATAGTTGAAACTTGCCACTCCTTCAGTAGCAAAGCACACACGCCCCATATACATAATGTGTGGATTGGAGGCGTTGAAGAATGAACCTTCGATAGGCAGTGTCGATGAGGCTCCTGCCTGCAATGTAGAAAGCAGCAATGCTGCAATAGCGATTAATTTTTTCATGAGATATAGTGCTTTTTTCATTATGGGCAATATGCCAGCCCATTTTTGTCTATTACAACGCAAATGTAATAATTATATTTCTTACTGCCATGCGTTGCCACATAAAAGTGGCAGGCATATCGATATTTATTCTCATTTCCGAGCGTGAGGATTTTTTGTCTAAAAAGAAAGAGTCCACCTGCTGAGCATTTCGGCAGGTGGACTCTAACTTAGTTGATGAAATATCCTTAGCGGATTATATGCTATGTGTTATTTCACTACATATTTCTTGCCCTTGACAATGTAGATGCCACGTCCGGTGTTTTGCACCTTCTGTCCGCTAAGGTTGTAGAGCTGCACATCGCTATTGTCGTTGTCGTCGGCAAAGATGCTATTGATGCCAGTGGCATTGGTAAGCTCAATGTCTTTCACCACTTTGTCAATAACTTCGATAGGATTAGCCTCGGTGTAGGTGGGGTAGCCTGCAGCAGACACGGTGAGCACATATTTCAGGTCGCTGCGTGACACATCGATTTTATACTCGCCAGCAGCATTTGTGGTTTCTTCATAGCTCACTTCGCTACTCTTAAGCTGCACCTTAGCACCCATTACAGGAACTTTGTTGTATGTCACCTTGCCGCTTAATGTAGAAGGCTCGTTGTTGATACCGAAGTATGTCACTGGCACCTCCACATCGCTGAATGATTCACTTGTACCAGAACGGTAGTAGCAAGAACGGTCGCTCTTGTCGTCGTCGAGCAGATACTTCACTGTGGCATATTCGTCGCCATAGATATGTGTAAAGACACGTATTGCCGACTTACCATCCCATACAATAGGTTTATTAAGAGTGATTGTTGTCACCACCTCGCCACCATTTGTTGTGCTGAAGAGTTCGTCTTTGTGGCTATCGGCATCCAATCTGTGGTCGTATTTACATACTGTGATATTGTCTGACCCCTTAAGATCTTCGCCAGGCTTGAATGTAGCAGCATCGATGGTCTTTACCTGTGTTTCGATAACCAATTGCTTGAATGTCTTTGCCATTGTGGCTGTGCCGCGGAATACGATTGATGTAATCTTTGTACCAGCTTTAAGACCATATTTAGCGAGGCGTTCAGGACGATACAATACGTCGGTGTAGCCACCACGCTTCTCGATATCTGAACTCTTATTGTCGGCAAACAACCAATATATAGGAGCTGATGTAGACAGAGTGTTGCTGCCGTTACCCACCTTCACTAATGCATCGTTGGTTTCTGCCTCAAATGTCACTTTCACCGTAGGAGTCTTAACCACATAGTTGTCAGTAGTGTTTTTGAACTCAATGTAGGTGTCGAACTTACCAGTGGTTCGTGGAGTATAGCTGAAGTTATAGGTCTGTGTGCCCTTGCCTTCGAGCTTCACTGCTGTGGCAGTGCTAACCACCTGGTTGTTGACATAGAGTTTGGCGGTGTAGGTGCCTGCATTCTCTGCGGTGCTCTTGATGTTTCTAAGAGTGGCAGATGCATTGTAGGCATAGTTCTCTTTAGCTGTAGTAGGAATGTTGCTATTGGTAATCATCCAGTCGTGCTTCACATCGATAACCTCAAATCCCTTGATATTGTCGATGGCAGTGTAGCCTGCACCGAAGGCAATGTAGTAGTTGCCAGCAGGGATGTTCTCGATGATGAAGTTAGAAGGCTGACCGAAGCGGTAGGTGTATTTCACGGCACGTGTGCCGCTCAATTCTGAACCCTTGATCTTCTTGGCGAGAGTCCAATTCTTACGGTCGGCAGAGTAGTATACATTCAGATACACGTTGTCACCACCATAATAGTAGTTGGTGCGGCATACATCGATAGACATCTTCTCGCCGGCTTGAATCTTCATCTTAGGCAGCACGAACTTGTTGTCGGCACCCTGATTCTGGTTGGCAAGCAGATATACGTTGTCTTTGCCGTTGTCGTCGCGCTGATTTATAGCCCATCCGTCTTCGGCGTAGCTGCCATCGGGCAGGTTGCGTCCGTCTTCGAAGTTGAAGCTGAACTTACCCTCAAACTGGTCGGGTTCTTCGATTTCTGGAGTCTTTAGAGCCTCGGCGTTAGCCACGTTCATCTCGTAGATGCGCACGAAAGGACCATCGGTAGCACGTGTTGAGCGAACAACAAGCTTAAAGTATCTTATCTTCTTCTCGGCAGTTGTGAATGTGCGGAACGAAGCATTGTCGGGAGCATACTCGTCGGTGCAGATCTTCTCCCAGTTCCTGTTGTCGGTAGAGCCGTAGATGTCGTAGGCCTTGATATGTCGTTTAGAATCGTTGCCCTGCTTAATCTCGAATCCACCAACGCTCTGCACACTCTTCATATCCACAACGATGGTGTGAGGCAGCTGTGCTATTGAGCCATTCCATTGTGGATGCCAGTAGGTGTTGTCGTCGCCGTCGATAATCTGTGATGCTCGGCCGTTGGTGCCTTCGCCAGATGTTTCTTCGGTTGACTTGCTTATAACCTGCCATCCGCTCTTGTTGAGCTTATATTGTGCAAACTGCTCGTCTTTAGCAGCACGGATTTTCTCGTTCTTTATGGCAAGCTGTATGCGCTGCTCCAATGGAGTCATGTTGATGGTGTCTACAGTAGAGTGGTCGGAAGCCAATGGTGCAGTCATTGATGTCTGCTTAGTAGAAGTATATCCACCAGTGGTCATAAAGAAAGTGCGGTCGCTGGCATTGCTTGTAAGGCCCTGTCCCCAGTCGTTGCGTGCACCAGCGCTATTGCCACCATCGGTGTGTCCGAAGCCTACGGCATTGAAGTCGTACCACTTCTTGTCGTAGCGTGAGCGTGCATAACCATTGCGGTAGTAGGCCTTGCGCAGTGCCTGTCCGCTTGATGCTACATAGTTTTCAAGGAAAGCATACCATGTAGAGAAATACTCAGAAGAGTTGCGCTTGCGTACGGTAGCCATATACTGCCATCCCTTACCATCTTGAGCGTTGAACCATGTAGACACAAGCATGTTTTGCTGCTTGTGAGTAGTGGTAGTGCCATTCTCGGTGGTGGTGTAAGATGTAGTCTCTGGGCGGCAGTTGGTGATAAACTGCACATAGCGACCAGGCTTCCAATAGTTGCCACGGCGATATGTCTGCACGCCAGTGCCCTCATTGCCAAATCTGTTTACGGTAGTTTGCTTGTCCCAGTCGATGGCTCCAGCACGCAGGTGGTCAGGAAGGTTAGGGTCTGTGTCGGTAGACCCATCGTCCCACATAGAAAATAGCACGTCGTGGCGTGGTGCACCGTTTTCGTCGTAGCCGTTCATCTGTATGCCCATGTAGCCGTTGAGGGCTCCGATAGCCTCGGCATAGGTGCCGATGATGTCCGACTCCTCTGGAATCATAATCTCCTCGTAAGCCCAGTCGTAAGCCTGGCCAGTAGGAGCAGCTGAACTGGTAGAATGCCAGTTGTTGAGGTGAACAGAAGGAGATGAAAGATAATTGGCAGCGTAAGAAGCCTCAGATGCAGATGACTGGAATTTGAAACGGCTTATGCGGTTGATGCTGCCGTTGCCCGACAGGCACTCAAGCTTATAACGATAGTAAGAAGAACGTGGGAAAGTCACGTCGCCAATGGTTACTTCGGTGTCGTTGCCATTGCCAGAAACAGAGAATTCCTTCGAGAAAATTGTTGTAGAAGGATTGTCAGGGTCGGTGATGGTAAGGCGGAATTTTGCCGTTGCCCACTTCTTGACACTAATGTTCATGATGTTAGTGATGGTGGCAACGGGGTGGTGGAAGTAGTAGACAGCGCATGCCTTAGAGTCGGTCCATGATGTAAGACTGTTGTTCATTAACGGACGTCCGTCTTCACCACGGTTTTCTCCTGGCATGTAAATGCCTGAGTAGCCCAATTGGCCACTTGTAGATTCTACATAGCCATGTGCTGCTGACAACTCTGTCGTTGTAACAGCGGCAGTGGCTTTCTGTACAGGTGTACTTTTTGCGTAGGGTTGGGAGGCAGATGCATTCAAGGCAACGCTTCCCATTGCCATGCATAGTGCCAAATGTTTGATTCCCTTCATAATATAAATATTTAGTGTTTTAGTTTATTTTATTATCTCTCTAATTATGAGTAATGATTATGCGTAATGATGTTCTTGTTTGCACGTAGCGTGGGCAATAGTGTTGCACCATAACGGTAGGGGTGTGTTATGGTCTATTTAGTGTTGTGTGGGGGGTAGGGGCATGTTGCGTATTATAGCGCAACGAATCGTAGTAGTGTGTGTGGCACGTTGCGTGTCGGTTGTATTATTGTTGTTCTTCTTCGAACTCTACATATTCGCCCTCGTCTTTAGCGAATATTTTTCTTGATGCCTCTTGGCTTGATCGGCTGTCGTACACCTCTTCTGCTTGTGTAGATTGGCCAGTGTTGTTGCTATGTTGCGAGGTGTTTCGGGTGTTGTAGTTCTGCCATTTGCTGTGCATATTCTGCCCGAATGCCCGCTTCATGTTTCGTATCTTAATCATGAAGTAAGCCACCATGACAATCAGAAACACTGCTATAAACAGTCCGGTAAGGAATAATGATTTTAGCAATAATCCTATAAATCCCATAGCGCTTTATGATTTTTGTTTGTTAGAAAATGCCTTCCGACAATCATTGCCTGTCTTAGGCGTTGCCAATCAACGTAAAACAATCGGCTATTACCTGTTGCCTTTTGTCGCTTTGCTGTGCCAGTTGTTTATCAATGAGAAAATATAGTAAACCGCTATTATAATGCAGAACGCTTGAGTTGCGCCTAACCATATTATTATAGCGGCAGAGAGCATGATGAATGAATAGCGCAGTTCGTTGCCTTTCCATCCCCATTGCTTGAATTTGAGTGCAAACATTGGTGTCTCTGCTACCAATAGATATGATGTGATGCATATCAGTGCCAACAATGCATAGACCATATATGGCGACACTGACTCAATGAAATTAGCATGCGACACCAGCAATGAACCCCAGAAAAGTGCGTTGGCAGGTGTAGGCATGCCAATGAAGCCTGTTGTCTGTCGCTCATCGAGATTGAACTTTGCAAGTCGTAGTGCAGAGAAGGCAGCTATGACGAAAGCGAAGAATGGTACATATTCCTGAATAGCTGTAAGCTCGTCAGGGTAGGTCATTGATGCCAACTGTGCATAAACGATTGATGCAGGCGCCACACCAAAGGTTACATCGTCGGCAAGCGAGTCGAGCTCTTTGCCTATTGGTGAGCTTACACCGATAAGACGGGCGCTCATGCCATCGAAAAAGTCGAATGCTGCACCTGCAATAATCCATAGCAATGCCATTTTGGCATCGCCAGCAAGAGCCCATTTTGTGGCTATACAGCCAGATATAAGGTTGCAGCAAGTGAGTGTATTAGGGATATGCTTTGTTATAAAATTGGCCATTTTATTTCTATATGTTAAAGCTTATTTTGCATAGTGTGGGTGGCATGCCAGCAATTGTAATGAGTGTGTAGTAGCATGCTACTTACCCAAACATGTGCAAAGGTAAGAAATATTGAATAAATTGTGACTGAAAAAGAACAAAAAAACAAAAAAAAGTGCATTGCATAACCAAAAGGATGGATTTGCAATGCACTGATATGCGTTTTGTTATCTTTTTAATGTGTCGCTATGCCTATTATTTCAGCTTGGCGATTATCGTTTGGTCGCCAGTGGTGGTCTGCCCCATCTTTACGCACACTTCTGTGCCTAACGGCAGATACACATCTACGCGTGATCCGAACTTGATGAATCCCATGTGCTCGTCGATGTAGCAGTCTTCGCCTTCCTTTGCATAGGTAACGATGCGGCGAGCCACAGCACCAGCTATCTGTCGGCACAGGATGTCGGTGCCTTCGGGAGTGGTTATTACCACATCGGCATGCTCGTTCTCTTCAGAAGCCTTTGGAAGCCATGCCTTGTGGAAGTTGCCATTGTAGTGCGCCACCTTCTTTACTTTGCCATCTACTGGGAACCAGTTGGCATGCACGTTGAAAAGACTCATGAATATGCTTACCATGATGCGGCGGTCGTGGAAGTAGGTGTCTTCATCCACTTCTTCTATCACTACTACTCTGCCATCAGCTGGAGCAACTACAATCTTCTCTGTGTCTTCTGTTGGAAAGTAGCGCACGGGGCAACGGAAGAAGTTGATGACTATGGCATACACTATACCCATGATGACAGTGAAACACCAAAATGCCACATGGGTTTCTTCATAGCGCCAAAGCAGCAAGGCAATGGCAGCCAATGCAATGAAACCATAGAGCAGGGTGTCGGTGCCTTCTCTGTGTATGCGTATTTTCTTAAGCTTGTTGATTTTCTTCTTTATCATAATAGAATATGGGGTATGCGAAGCCACACTTACGTTTCTTTTGTCAATGGTGGCTGTCGAGGTGTAGATTGAATGTTGCCGGATGTTTTTCAAGTGCCTTGTTAAAAGAGTTAAGGTTGTCTTGTCGTTTAGGCACATAAATCCGTTGCAAAGTTACGTTTTTTTTACAAATGCCACAAATATATATGTAAAAAACTTGTTTTAGAAGCCGTTATTATCCTTACTTACCATGTGTTGTCGACCGAAAATAATCCCCGTGGCATCAAAAAAATGTCATTGCTACTTACACTTATCTGCAATAGTTTGACTACCTTTGTGCTGTAAATAAAAACCCGATAAGCAATGCAACAATTTGTTCACCTTCATGTACACACCTATTATTCCATTCTCGATGGTCAGTCGAGCGTGCAAAAACTCGTGGATAAGGCTGTGGAAGATGGTATGCGTGGCATGGCAATTACCGACCATGGTAATATGTTTGGCGTGAAGGAACTCTTTAACTATTGCAATGGGGTGAACAAAAAACTAAAGGAGCAAGGCAAGGAGCCATTCAAACCTATTTTTGGATGCGAGATGTATGTGGCACGCCGACATAAGAGCGACCACGAAAAGGAACGTGGCGATATGGGCGGCTATCACCTTATAGTGCTTGCAAAGAACTACAATGGCTACAAGAACCTTATAAAACTGGTGTCGAGAGCATGGGTCGATGGTTTTTATTCAAAGCCACGTACCGACCGCGACGATCTTCAGCGTTATCACGAAGACCTTATTGTATGCTCGGCATGTATCGCTGGCGAGGTGCCATCGAAAATTCTCAAGGGCGACATTGCCGGAGCACGTGAAGCGATAGAGTGGTATAAGGGTCTTTTTGGCGACGACTACTATCTGGAGTTGCAGCGCCATGAGGTGAAAGATCCACACCAAAGAGCCAATCGTGAGACATTCCCATTGCAACAGAAAGCAAATAAAGAACTCATAAAACTGGCGCATGAATATGGTATAAAATTAGTGTGTACAAACGATTGCCACTTCGTAAATCAAGACAATGCCGAGGCACACGACCATTTGCTATGTCTGTCCACCGGTAAAGACCTTAACGACCCCACACGTATGCTCTATTCAAAGCAAGAGTGGTTTAAGACACAGGCAGAGATGAATGAGGTGTTTGCCGATGTGCCAGAGGCTCTTGCCAACACACTTGAAGTGCTCGACAAGGTAGAGTTCTACTCCATCGACCATGCACCTATTATGCCATTCTTCCCGATTCCAAAAGAGTTTGGCACTGAGGACGATACACGCAAGCGCATTACCCCCGAAGAACTGTTCCGTGAGTTTACTACCGATGAGAATGGCAATGATATAATGAGTCATGAGGAGGCTGAGAGCAAGATAAAGAAGCTGGGTGGTATAGAGAAATTGTATCGCATAAAGTTCGAGGCCGATTATTTGGCAAAGCTTGCCTACGATGGTGCACGCCGTCTGTATGGCGACCCACTGTCAGACGAAGTGAGTGAACGCATAAAGTTTGAGTTGCACATTATGAAAACCATGGGTTTCCCAGGCTACTTCCTTATTGTGCAAGACTTTATCAACTCCGCTCGTGATGAACTTGGAGTAATGGTAGGTCCGGGTCGTGGTTCGGCTGCTGGCTCGGTGGTAGCCTACTGCTTAGGCATTACAAAGGTAGACCCAATAAAGTACGACCTACTGTTCGAGCGCTTCCTAAATCCCGACCGTATCTCGCTACCTGATATCGATACCGACTTCGACGACGACGGACGAGGCAAAGTGCTGGAATGGGTTGAGGATAAGTATGGCCACGACAAGGTGGCACATATTATAACATATGGTACCATGGCCACAAAGAACTCCATCAAGGATGTGGCACGTGTAGAGAAGCTACCACTCGATGTCACCAACCGCCTGTGCAAAGCAATACCCGACAAACTGCCCGATGGACTGAAAATGAATCTGCCCAACGCCATAAAGAGCGTGCCAGAACTTCGTGAGGCCGAGGCAAGTGCCAATCCGCAGATGGCAAACACCATAAAATATGCCAAGATGCTCGAGGGTACAGTGCGTGGCACAGGCATACATGCTTGTGGTACGATTATCTGCCGCGATGCCATCAGCGACTGGGTGCCAGTGTCGACAGCCGAAGACAAGAGTGATCCAGGCCACAAGCTGCTCGCTACACAATACGACGGACATGTTATCGAGGAGACAGGACTTATCAAGATGGACTTCCTCGGACTCTCTACACTATCTATCATGAAGGAAACGGTGGAGAATATACGCCTAACGCGTGGCATTACTATCGACCTCGACACTATTCCTATCGACGATGAGCTTACCTATAAACTATATCAAGAAGGCCGTACTATAGGCACATTCCAATTTGAGTCGGCAGGTATGCAGAAATATCTGCGCGAGCTAAAGCCCACCGTATTCGAAGACCTTATTGCCATGAACGCCCTGTATCGTCCAGGACCTATGGACTATATACCCTCGTTCATTGCACGTAAGAACGGCAAGGAAGAGATAAAATACGACATCCCATGCATGGAAAAGTATCTTAAAGACACCTATGGCATTACCGTGTATCAGGAGCAGGTGATGCTTTTGTCGCGACAACTTGCCAACTTCACTCGAGGCGAATCAGATGCTTTGCGTAAGGCAATGGGTAAGAAGAAGAAAGCCATCGTAGATGCCATGAAGCCCAAGTTTATCGAGGGAGGCAAGAAGAACGGCCACGACCCAGAGGTGCTCGACAAGATATGGAAAGACTGGGAGAAATTCGCATCCTACGCCTTTAATAAGTCGCACGCAACATGCTATTCGTGGGTGGCTTATCAAACGGCATATCTAAAAGCACATTATCCAGCCGAATTCATGGCAGGTAATATGAGCCGATGCATCAACGATATCACCAAGATAACTAAGCTCATGTCGGAGTGTCAGAATATGGGCATACCATGTCTCGGACCAGATGTCAACGAAAGTCAGCGTAAGTTCTCTGCCAATAAGAAGGGCGAGGTGCGTTTCGGCCTCTCTGCCATTAAGGGCATGGGCGATGCCGCCGCTGTAGCAATCATCAGTGAACGAGAGAAAAATGGTGCCTACCGCGACATCTTCGACTTTGTGCAGCGTGTCAATCTCTCGGCAGTAAATCGAAAGGCACTGGAGTCGCTGGCATTGAGTGGTGGCTTCGATTCGTTTGGCATCAAGCGCGAGCAATACTTTGGGCAGAACGCTAAAGGTGACACCTTCGTAGAAACCCTGCTGCGTTATGGACAGGTCTATCAGACAGAGCAAAACCAAATGCAAAACTCGCTCTTCGGCGATATGGGTGGAGTAGAGATTACAACACCTCCAGTGCCTACTGTAGAGCCATGGAGCACTATGGAACTGCTCAAGAAAGAACGCGACCTCGTGGGAATTTATCTGTCGGCACACCCACTCGACGACTATGCCGTGGTGCTCAACCACATGTGTAGTCTTAAATGCCCTCAAGTGAATCGTGATATGGATAAGCGAGAGCTAGCATCGAGAGAAGAGGTGTCGTTTGGTGGTATCATTACAGCCGTGTCGTCACGCTGGACTAAGACCAATAAACCCTTTGGCATTGTAACCATAGAAGACTTTGAAGGACAGGGCGAGCTTGCACTCTTTGGCGAGGAATGGACAAAATGGCAGGGAATGCTGCAAGAAGAATATCCCGTGTATATCACTGCCAAATGTCAGCAGCGCTTCCGAAACAACCCCGATGCCTACGACATGGTGATAAAGAGCGTGGAGTTTCTTAGCGATGTGAAGGATAAGGCGATAGACAAATTTACGATATATGTAGACACCACCTTCTTTACTGGTGCTGCTGCCAACGATCTTACCACTATGCTAACAGAGTGTCATGGCCAGGTGCCGTTATATTTCGTGGTGCACGATGTGGAGCACAATTCCGATGTAACGCTTTTCAGCAGAAATCATACCGTGGATGTAAACCGCAAACTCCTTGATTTCCTTGATGGTCTGAATCAGCCTGACGAGGATATCAGCGTAAGATATAAAATAAATTGATTAATCGATAATAATAAAACAATAAGAAAATGGAAGTAAAGATTACAACAGACAATCTCAATGATTACAAGAATGGCGAGTTGCCATTGGTGGTAGACCTTTGGGCTACATGGTGTGGTCCATGTCGCCTGATTTCTCCTATTGTCAGCAAGCTTGCAGTAGAATATGATGGCAAGCTCGTTGTGGGCAAGTGTGATGTAGAGGAGAATGATGATGTGACAATAGAATTCGGTGTGCGCAACATTCCTACACTGCTGTTCTTTAAGGGCGGCCAACTTGTGGGCAAGCATGTTGGAGCTATTACCGAAGGCGCTCTGCGCGAGAAGTTCGACGAGCTTCTTAACAAGTAAAACATTATAGCAATAAACGTAAATATCCCCGACATCTGCTGGCAAGCAGTGAGATGTCGGGGATATTTTTTGTCCCGAGATTAGTCGAAGACCCACTGACCAACGGGAAGTAATTAGAGAATTAAAGAATTTTTCTTTACTCTGGTTTTCTTTCTCGAGACAAAATATCTCGGGACAGAAAAAACGGGACGGAATAAAACATGAAAAGTTATCACTCCATTTCTCGGATGAAACTTCATTTCTTTATGTAAGGCTTAAGTATCTCTGCCCATTTCTGATAGCCCCTGCCCAGCATGTGCAAGCCATCGTTGGTGTAGATGACATTGAGTTCGTTGGTGTTAGGGTCGATAAGTGCAGCATATCTTCAACAAATCCCTCCGGCTTTAAACATTCTTTTATATTTTTAAACTTGCCAGTTTGCGATTAATTGCTTACATTTGCGATACAGACAAACATAAGTAGGTGTTCAAAATTAATCGCATATATGAATCTTATAAGAAGTTATGCTTTCAAATGCCTTTACGCTCTCTTTTGGTCCGTATGCCCAGCTCTCATCGGTCGTGTAGTCCTCTACACTCCCTCTTCGGAGCTGAATATACGGACCAAAATAGGGCATAAAATCATTTAACTTAATTTTGAACACCTACTTATCATTTCAAATATATAATTATATAATTATGTTGTTTACGCTGAAAGCCCCCTCTACCATAGATGCCACCATAATGTTGCCTTCGTCAAAAAGTGTCAGCAACAGGGCTCTTATAATCCATGCCCTCTCAGTGTGCGATGAGCTGCCATGTAACCTTTCGGTGTGCGACGATACCCTGCTTCTTGCCGATGCCCTGCAGCACAAACCACATACTATCGATGTGGGTGCGGCAGGCACCACCATGCGTTTTCTCACTGCCTATTTTGCCGTTACCCAAGGCGAGCATGTGCTCACTGGTAGCCAGCGCATGCTGCAACGCCCAATTGGACCACTTGTGGATGCCCTTCGCTATTTGGGTGCCGACATAGAATACTTAGGTGATATTGGCTACCCACCATTGCGTGTACGTGGCAAGCATCTTGTTGGAGGGCATGTGGATATGCCTGGCAATGTGAGTTCACAGTTTATCTCTGCACTGATTATGATTGGTCCGGTGTTACGAGGCGGACTGGAGTTGCATATTACGGGTGATATGGTGTCGCGTCCATACATCGACCTTACTATGTGTATGATGCGTGAATTTGGTGCTGATGTAGAGTGGACAGATGCCGACACCATTTGTGTGGGATCTAAGTCCTATGCCCCGCATCATTATGTAATGGAGAGCGACTGGAGCGCAGCCTCGTATTGGTATGAGCAGATGGCTATAACCAGCGATATGGAGGCATCAGTGCGATTGCGTGGTCTTGCCGATGCCTCACGACAGGGCGACTCTATCGTGAAATATATATATTCGATGCTTGGCGTGAAGACTCGCTTCGGCACCGACCCTGTCGATGGTTCTACAATAGTGACCCTGCATAAACAACCATGCACTCTGCCACGCTTCGACTATAATTTCACCTCTGTGCCCGACCTTGCTCAATCGGTGGTGGTGGCATGTGCGATGCGCGGCATTCCATTCCGCTTCAGTGGTTTGGCGAGTCTACGCATAAAAGAAACCGACCGCATAGTGGCACTTAAGCGCGAACTGCTAAAGCTCGGTTATGTGCTCACCGACGAGAGTGGCGATACCCTTGTATGGGATGGAACTCGCTGCGAACCAACAAGCAATATCATCGAAACCTATGAAGACCATCGTATGGCCATGGCTTTTGCACCAGCGGCATTGCTGTTGCCAGGGTTGAGCATTGCCAACCCTCAGGTAGTGACCAAATCCTATCCTCAGTTCTGGGATCACCTGCAGTATGCAGGATGGACTATAGACAAAACAAAACTATAAAGCCACATGCTAATACTTATATTATCTATACTATGTCTGGGATTGGTGGTGGCAGCATGCCAACTGCTCTCGCACCATCGTGGCATCGAAGAACCTCCAATACAGGTGTCTCAGACATGTGCTACATGCAATGGTACGCCACAAACCAAGTGC
>CAKQAD010000031.1 GCA_934215545.1 uncultured Prevotella sp. | reverse complement strand
CTCTTTAGCTCAGTTGGCCAGAGCACGTGATTTGTAATCTCGGGGTCGTTGGTTCGAATCCGACAAGAGGCTCAACCGAAGGCAAGACTTTACACAAGGTCTTGCCTTTTTTTATGCCACGAAAGCAACGAGGCAAACATTTTTGACGTATAACTCTTGCACTTTGTTGTTTTTTCATTAATTTTGTGAAACCAAACTATTATATAGGCAACAATAACAACAACGAAGATGAAGAAAATAGATATTTCCGAACTTAACGACAATGTATTTTCAACCATTGGCAAGGAGTGGATGCTCGTGACCGCAGGCACCCCATCGCACCACAACATGATGACAGCATCGTGGGGATGCCTGGGTTGGCTTTGGAACAAACCCGTGGCAGTGATGTTTATTCGTCCGGAGCGATACACCCACCAATTCATTGAGCAGAGCGACACCACCTGTCTGGTGTTTCTTGGCACCGACGACGAGGCACGAAAGGTGTATGCCTTCTGCGGAGCCAAGTCGGGCAAGGATTTCGACAAGACAAAGGAGTGTCACCTTACACCCGTGGCAACCGAAAATGGTGGCACCACGTTTGAACAAGCCCGCCTGACCCTTGAGTGTCGAAAACTCTACAAGACACAGATACGCCACGAAGAGATGCTCGACACCTCAATTGAGCAGTGGTATGGCGCAAAAGGCGGCATGCACGATGTTTATGTAATGGAGATAACCGCAGCCTACAAGAAGTGATGCATAGCAACCAACAATCCATGGCACAACTCAGCAAGCACAAACTGCTGGTGGCATTGGTGCGCACCTTCTTCCAAGCATTTGCTACGGGAACAATTGAGGCGTCAGCACCCAGCACAGTCCGGAGAACCTCACCTGCCCAAATGAAAGCTCTAATGCTTGAACACTACGAGCATATAGCGCCAGCATTCATCGATACCATATTCTTTCCACTTGCGGCAATGAACTATAACTATGCCGACATGGAACAGGTGGTGCGTCAAGCCAGACAGGAACACCTCGACATGATGGCATTGTTGCGCAAGGCATGCGCCACCGATGCCATGTATGAAGCCCTGGTGCACGAATACAAGCGCCACTTCGGCGAGCTGCTTGCCGGCAGGCTCATGGCCAATGCCGAGCTACTTGCAGAGTATGCCTCCATAGACAATATCCTGCCCGGAACAATACCCACCGACCGAGCTATAGAGCTATCAGTGCGAGTGGTAATGCATGCCTATGCTAAGGGGTTGCGTGGGGCTGCCACAGCTACTCCAGCCACCATGCAGCAAGCCACGCTATTGCGCCTGATGCTCGATGCCATGAACATTGTGCTTAACGACGAGGCGGTCACATTCAGTGGCGACGAAGAGCCCAACCTTGCCGATATGTTTATGAAAGTGTGCCATACGCAGCACAACTTTACTGTTATGACCGATGAAATGGACAGAACATACGAAGAAATAGAATTCTAAAAACCAAAACACTATAATGGAACCTATTACTACAAACAAACGCAGCCCAATATCATGGGTGCCGACACTCTATTTTGCCATGGGTATGCCCTTTGTTGTGCTCAACATGGTGTGTGTGCTTATGTTTAAAGGCCTTGATGTGAGCGATGCACAGATTGCCTTTTGGACATCAATCATTATGTTGCCCTGGACACTGAAACCCCTGTGGAGCCCTCTGCTCGAAATGTACAAGACCAAGAAATTCTTTGTCGTAGTGACACAGCTTGCTACAGGCTGTGTGTTCGGCCTTGTGGCATTGGCGCTGCATCTGCCCAACTTCTTCGCAGTGTGCATAGCCTTGCTTGCCGTGATAGCGCTCAGCGGTGCCACACACGATGTGGCTGCCGATGGCGTGTATATGTCGACCCTCTCTACACAAGACCAAGCACGCTACATTGGATGGCAGGGAGCATTCTACAACATTGCAAAGATTGCTGCCACCGGCGGCCTCGTGATGCTGGCAGGAGTGCTCATAAGCCACTTCACTGGCGATGTGAACACGCTCGATGCCGCAGCCGCAGCTGCAGCCAAACGGCAGGGCACAGTTATGGCATGGACTCTCATCATGGCCGTAATAGGTATAGTGATGGTGATGTTGGGCATCTACAATGCCAAGTTTGTGCCTGCCGACCACCGCGATGCCACACAGGCACGCCCCCAGCTCAAGGAGCAGATGCGGGAGCTGATAGACGTGTTTGCCGACCTGTTCCGCAAACGCCACATAGTATATTATATATTATTTATCATACTCTATCGCTTTGCCGAGGGATTCGTGATGAAGATAGTGCCACTGTTCCTGAAAGCCGACCGTGCAAACCAGGGATTGGGACTCAGCGAGGAGCAAATCGGACTCTGTTATGGCACCTTCGGAGCTGCCGCCTTCGTGCTTGGCAGCATTCTCGCTGGCTATTATGTAGCACATCGTGGATTGCAGAAATCACTGTTCTCGCTGTGTTGCGTATTCAACCTGCCATTCGTGGCCTACACCCTGCTCGCCATCTATCAGCCCGAAAGTCTGTGGCTCATCGGCGGGGGTATAGTGCTCGAATACTTCGGTTACGGTTTTGGCTTTGTGGGCCTTACGCTCTTTATGATGCAGCAGATAGCACCCGGCAAACACCAGATGGCACACTACGCATTTGCTTCGGGTATTATGAACCTCGGAGTGATGCTACCAGGAATGCTTAGCGGATATGTGAGCGACTGGTTGGGCTATCGCCACTTCTTTGTGTTTGTGCTCATATGCACCATACCGGCATTCCTCATTACATGGTTTGTGCCATTTACCTATCCTGACGACCAAAAGCCAGCAGAAGTGGCTGAGTAGTAAGAAATAGGCGAAAAATAACATCTACCACCGATAAGTAGGGTAGACAAATTTTGAAAAACAATAAATTTTTTTACTTATACAATCAACAATCATAAAACTATGAGCAAACTTATCATTTCTGGCAATCCATTGCCAAACATGCCTTGGGAAGACCGCCCGGAAGGAGCACGCTCTCCACTGTGGCGCTGTTCAAAGAATCCTATCATACCACGCGACCTGCTGCCCACAAGCAACAGCATCTTCAACAGTGCTGTAGTGCCATTTGGCGAAGGCTTTGCAGGAGTGTTCCGCTGCGACGACACCAACCGCCGTATGGTGCTGCACGTAGGATTCTCTAAAGATGGCGTGAATTGGAACATCAACGAAGAGCCTCTGCGCTTTGAGTGCGACAACAAGGAAATTGGTGAATGGGTGTATGGCTACGACCCACGCGTTTGCTTCATCGAAGACCGCTACTATGTGACATGGTGCAATGGCTATCACGGCCCTACCATCGGCATTGCATGGACAAAGGACTTCAAAACCTTCCATCAGCTCGAAAACGCATTCTTGCCATACAACCGCAATGGTGTGCTCTTCCCTGAGAAGATCAATGGCAACTTCGCAATGCTGAGCCGCCCAAGCGACACCGGACACACACCATTTGGCGACATATTCTATAGCGAGTCGCCCGATATGGAGTTCTGGGGACGCCACCGCCATGTAATGGCACCCGCCCCATTCGAACTCTCAGCATGGCAGTGCATGAAGATTGGCGCTGGCCCAGTGCCAGTGAAGACATCGGAAGGATGGCTGCTGTTCTATCATGGAGTGTTGCGCTCTTGCAACGGCTATGTATATGCTTTCGGCTCTGCACTGCTCGACCTGGAGCAGCCATGGAAGGCCACACACCGCTCAGGACCATACCTCATCTCGCCACAAACACCCTACGAGTGTATGGGCGACGTACCAAACGTATGCTTCCCATGTGCTGAGGTGCACGACCCAGAGACAGGACGCATCGCCGTCTACTACGGCTGCGCCGACACCGTTACAGGCCTCGCCTTTGGCTATATTCCCGAAATCGTGGAGTGGACAAAGAAAAACAGCATAATCTAAGGAAGGAATTTTATTGGAATAACATAATAGCAGGCAAGAGGAATATAAATAATCCCTTGCCTGTTGTTATAATCGAATTTTGAATTTTGAGTTGTGAATTTTGAGTTGTGCGCTGCGCGCATTTTGAGTTAATGAATTTTAGATAAGATAGGCTGCACCTCAGCAAAACGCTCAAGCAAGCTTAGCGTTCTGCCTTCGGTTTTCACTATCTTTGAATTATCGCTGTTGGCGTTTTTGAGCTGCGAACTCAAAATTCAAAACTCAAAACTCAAAATCGCAGGCGCAGCCGAGAATAACTCAAAATTCAAAATTCAAAACTCAAAACTCAATTATGGAACTCGATATAAAGAAAAACAAAGAAGAATTCAACGAACTGTTACGCTCCACACAG
Organism: uncultured Prevotella sp.; assembly: GCA_934215545.1. Taxonomy (GTDB): domain Bacteria; phylum Bacteroidota; class Bacteroidia; order Bacteroidales; family Bacteroidaceae; genus Prevotella. The sequence continues at coordinate 11,381 of CAKQAD010000031.1, read as the reverse complement.
CGCGACGGCGTGGATGATGTAATTGCCGACCTTGAAGATATGGGCTTTTATGAGGCACCAGCATCGGCAGGACACCATCTGAATGTGGCTGGCGGACTCGTGCAACATTCTATCAACACATGCAAGGCGGCACTTGCCGTGTATGAGGGTATGCAGGCAATAGAGCCCACTCTTTCTAGCGAGGTGAAGCGAGAGAGTGTGATACTAGCAAGTCTGCTACACGATGTGTGCAAGAGCGACATCTACTTCCGTTCAGTGAAACGTAGAAAGACACGCCTCGGAACATGGGAAGACTCAGAAGGATATCGTATATCCTACAAAAACTTCCCTATGGGGCATGGAGAAAAATCGGTGATATTGCTGCTATGCAGCGGACTGGCGCTCAACGACGACGAGATGCTTGCCATTCGCTGGCACATGGGAGCCTTCGGACTCAATCAAAACAGCTACGAAGACGAGCGTTGCTACGACACCGCACGCACCCTATATCCGCTGGTGTCGATAATACAAGTGGCTGACAGCCTCGCTGCTGCAATAATGGAGCGAAAGGGCGAAGACATCGATGAACTATAAGTGACATTTCACGTAATAGAGTTTTGAATTATCTCTGCTGGCAATTCTGACCTGCGAATTCAAAATTCAAAACTGAATAACTCACAATCGGCGCAGCCGACAACTCAAAACTCAAAACTCAAAACTCAAATTGCGCTCCGCTGCATCTCAAAAATCACAATTAATGCCAAAAACTTAACGGAATTATTTTTTTTGTGTAATTTTGCGTTGTACACATATATTAATATATAAGCCGTAAGAAACATGCAAAAATCAACGTTATTGTTGCTATTGCTGTTGGCTATTATTACGGGCGCTTGTTCGGTCGACAAGCAACCAGCGGTAAAGCAACCAGTGGCAGTAGACGAAGTGGAAGCAACCAGTGGCAATGCAACAAGCAACCACAACTATGTGGGCACTATCGTAGAGCGCGAAGGCACATCGTTAAGTTTTGAAGTGCCAGGCAACATCATCTCTTTGAATGCCGATGCCGGCGATAAGGTGGTGCGCGGACAGTTGCTCGGCGTTGTCGACCCAACCACACTACGCGATGCCCACAACCTTACGCTTGCCACATTGAAGCAAGCCAAAGATGCATATAAGCGTTTTGAACCACTGCATAGTCAAGGAGTGCTCTCCGATATAAAGTGGGTGGAGGTGCAGACCAAGCTCGAGCAGGCACAGTCGGCAGAGCGTGTGGCACGACAGCAGTTGCAGCGCACATCGCTAAGAGCACCTTTCAGTGGCGTGATAGCATCGCGCCAAGCACAGCGTGGCATGAATGTCACTGCAGGGCAACCAGTGTTCCGACTAGTAGATGTGTCGCAAGTCGATGTAAAGATGTCTGTGCCCGAAAACGAGGTCAGTGCTATTGCTATCGGACAGATGGCACGTGTGGTGGTGGCGGCAGCAAATGACGGCACCTACGAGGCTGTGGTGCGCGAGAAAGGCATAGAGGCAAACCCAATATCACATACATATAATGTTAAGCTTGAGGTGCGTAATGCCAACCGAAAGCTAATGCCAGGCATGGTGTGCAGTGTGGCGATGCTACGCCAAGGTGCACAAGAGAGTCAGGCAGAGACAATAATAGTGCCGCTGCAGGCTGTGAAACTCGACATCGACAACCGCCGCTTTGTATGGCTCGATGTGGCAGGAAAAGCAAAGCAGCAATACATTACCATTGCCGACTTTGCCAGCGATGGGGTGGTGGTTACGTCAGGATTGCACAATGGCGATAAGGTGATAACTACAGGAAGCCAAAAGGTGTCGGAAGGAATGGCAGTAAAGGCAAGGAAATAGCATGAGAGGTGTAACTAACGACTAAGGGCTATGCAACAGGATACTGACTTACACAACCATATCAGGGCACGCATAAAACGCAAACCCAACCGTATAATGAAGCGCAGCTTCATTGAGTCGGCGCTGTGCTACCACAAAATAGTGATACTGCTAATGGGCATGCTGGTGCTTGTGGGAGTGGCAGGCATTGTGAATATGCCAAAACAAGAGATGCCTGTGTTTACCATACGCCAAGGAGCAGTGGTGGCAGTGTGCCCCGGAAGCAATGCACAGGAGGTAGAACAGAGAGTGACAAAACCACTCGAAGACTTTATCTTCGGATATAAAGAAGTGAGCAAGCGCAAAACCTACTCGCAGACTAAAGACGGCATGGCAATAGTTTACATGGAGCTGAATGCCGACATTGAAGATAAAGACGCCTTTTGGTCGAAGTTCAAGCACGGACTGTCGGCATTTAAGATGCAGCTGCCATCGTCGGTAGCAGCACTGCAAGCCGTCGACGACATTGCTGAGACATCTGCATTGCTCATTACATTGGAGTCGGGACAAAAGACATATAGGGAACTGCGACAATATCTTGACGACCTGAAATCAAGGTTGCGACGCATTGATGCCATTTCCAATCTGCGCACCTATGGCTTGGAGTATGAGCAACTCACCATTGAACTCGACCAACAGAAGATGGCAAAGTATGGTATAGGTTCATTCACCATACTTAATTCGCTTGCCATGCAAGGACTCACCACCTATAGCGGGTCGGTGACACAAGGTGGTGTGGTGGCACCAATACACATCAGCGATGCCTACAGCACCGAGGCTGATGTGGCAAACCAAATAGTCTACTCCTCGTCGACGGGCGATATTATACGTCTGAAAGACATTGCACAGATAAAGCGAGAATATGCCAGCCTCGACAAATATATCAAGGCTGGAGGCAAGAAGTGTGTGCTACTATCGGTTGAGATGCGCCCTGGCAACGATATTGTGAAGATGGGGCGCGATGTGCGTCAACAAATAAACATCTTCAAGCAAGAGTTGCCAAGTGAGGTAAACCTCAATATCATCACTGACCAAAGCCGCGTAGTAAGCGAGTCGGTGATGGGATTCTTGCGCGAACTGCTAATATCAATAATATCAGTAATAATTGTGGTTGTGCTGCTTATGCCACGCCGTGTGGCAGAAGTGTCGGCACTGTCAATACCCATAACCATATTCACATCCGTAGGTATATTCTATATCTTTGGATTTGAGCTAAACACCGTAACACTTGCTGCACTGATTGTGACGCTCGGAATGGTGGTAGACGATTCGGTGGTTATAATCGATAACTATATGGAGAAACTGGGGCTGGGCATGTCGCGATGGCGTGCCACCATTGCTGCACCACGAGAATTCTTTATGTCGGTGCTCTCTGCCACATTATCCATAAGCCTCACGTTCTTCCCTTTCTTATTCACCATGAAGGGTGAAATGGCAGATTTCGTGAAGTCGTTTCCTTGGGCAATGTTCATAATCCTTAGCGTGTCGCTCACTGTATCGCTGGTGCTCACACCATATTTGCAATACAAGTTCATACACGAAGGCATAAAGCAGCAATCCACCACAAAGCGGCGCACGCCACTCGATTTTTTGCAGTCGGCATATACATGGCTGTTAAGCCGTTGCTTCAATCATAAAGTGCCAACACTGGCTTTTGGTGCAGCAGTGATTGCTGTGGGCGTGATGCTGTTCTTAAGAGTGCCACAACGCATGATGCCTTTGGAAGAGCGCGACCAATTTGCCGTGGAGATATACCTGCCTAATGGAGCATCAGCAGCACGCACCGCAGTGGTGGCCGACTCCCTGGAGCAAATGCTAAGAGCCGATAGCAGGGTGAAGGGCATCACCACATTCATAGGGCAAGGCTCTCCACGATTCAATGTAACCTATGCTCCGCAGGTGGGAGGCAAGAACTTTGCACAGCTTATTGTGAACACCATCGACAATAAGTCGGCAGACGAGGTGCTCGATGATTATGCCGACAAATACTCAGAACATTTTCCCGATGCCTATGTGCGGTTCAAGCAAATGGACTACAACAATGCCGTCTATCCAATAGAGATACGCATTAGTGGCGACAGCATCAACAGCCTGAAGGCTGCGGCAGCAATGGTGCAGCAATGCATGCGAAGCACCGAGGGGTTGCAGCTCATACGCACTAACTATGAAGACCCACAGCCAGGAGTGAAGATAGTGCTCAACGAAACCGAAGCCAACAGGCTCGGCATCAATAAAGCTCTGCTCACTGCCAATCTTGCTGTGAGCAATGGCGATGGTGTGCCCGTGGCATCGTTGTGGGAAGCCGACTATCCTGTGAGTGTGGTGCTAAAGACAAGGCATAACGATAGCACAGCACTGCAGACATTGGCCGATGAATACATACCCGTTATGGGTGGAACTACAGCTGTGCCACTGCGACAGTTTGCAAGCGTGCAACCCGACTTTACCGACGGAAGTATAGTGCGGCGCAATGGTGTGCGAACCATATCTGTTGTAGCAGAACCCAAGCGAGGCTACAACCCAAATAGCTTGACAAGAGAGGTGCAGCAAAAAGTAAAGAAGCTACAGCTGCCACAAGGATTGGAGTGGACCATTGGCGGAATGCTCGAGAAAGATGCTGAGACAATGCCCGAGGTGGCATCAGGCGTAATGATAGCAGTGCTTATAATATTCTTCATCCTGCTGTTCCACTTTAAGCGTATAAGCCTGGCACTCGTCAACCTCTCTGCTATGTCGCTATGCGTCTTTGGTGCCGCCATCGGACTGCTTGTTGCGGGCTACGATATGTCTATCACAGCCATCTTAGGAGTGGTGAGCTTAATGGGTATTCTGGTGCGCAACGGCATAATCATGATCGACTATGCCGAAGAGCTACGGCGCGATAAAGGCATAAGTGTAAGTGAGGCGGCATTCTGTGCCGGTGAGCGACGTATGCGCCCGATATTCCTCACATCGGTAGCGGCAGCCGTGGGAGTGCTACCAATGATGTTGGAGCACAACACACTATGGTCGCCAATGGCAGCAGTAGTATTCTTCGGCACATTGATATCAATGGTGCTCATTGCCACCATTCTGCCAGTGCTCTATTCGGTAGTGTTCACCAAGGCTGCATCGGCAGATGACAGATTAACAGCAATACAAAAAGCGCATGATGCAAACATGCCTAATTAAAATATAAGTAGATATGAATAACCGTTTGTCGTCGTTAGATGTGCTTCGTGGCATGACCATAATCCTTATGATTTTGGTTAATAGCCCAGGCTCGTGGAATTGCGTGTGGCGCCCATTGCTCCACGCCGACTGGAATGGCATGACACTCACAGATATGGTGTTTCCATGCTTCTTGTTTATAATGGGCGTTACCACATATATATCACTGCGTAAATATCAGTTTCGGTGGTCCGCCACATTCTTTGTTAAGGTGTTGCGCCGTAGCATCACACTCTTTGCCATAGGCTTGGCACTTAACTATCTTTCGGCACACTGCCCACCTTTGTCGCAACTACGCATCATGGGAGTGTTGCAGCGTTTTGCCATCTGCTATTTTGTGGTGTCGCTGCTCGCCGTAAGTATCAACAACAGGTGGTTTCCTGCCATTATTGCCGTTCTGCTTGGCGGCTATGCCACGCTCACGCTGATGTGTGGCGGCTACGACAGTGGGCAGGCAAACATCCTTGTGAGGGTAGACACATGCCTCTTGGGCACCAACCACATGTATGTGGAACATGGATTAGACCCCGAAGGCTTCTTGAGCACCCTGCCAAGCATAGCCCACACTATGATTGGCTATTGCGTGGGCAGCATGGCATTGGCAAAGACTACCCTACAATCGCGTATCAACAACATGACGATAGTGGCAATATTGATGCTGTTTTCAGGATTGCTCCTTGCTGAGGATATACCGCTTAACAAGAAAATCTGGTCGGCAACCTATGTGTTCGTGACATGTGGCTTATCGCTGCTCATGCTTGTGCTACTCGCCTTGATAATAGACGTAAAGTCTGCACGATTTCCACAGACACCATTCCTTGTGTTCGGAGTCAATCCTCTATTCTGTTATGCCCTTGGCGAACTTACAGACATCTTTATGTATTGGGTCACAGTGGGAGGCACGCCATTGCATGATGTATGCTATGGCTGGCTAGCATCGGTGGCAGGCGACAATGCCTTCACCTCCTTTGTCTATTCATTCCTGATGGTGGGCTTTGTGGGCATGTGGGGCTATGTGCTCTATCGACGCCGCATCTACATAAAGATATAGCAGCAGTTGGCAATAGATAATAACATATAAATCAATTGCAAACAATCAATTGCAATAGCTGATAGTGGTGAATGTAGATGACGGCAGTATATGCCAAGTGTGCAGTCACACAAACTTTAATGCTATAATTTTGCTTAAGTGCACAAAAATTATTAATTTTGCGCCAAGTTTTGAGTATACTTAAAAAACATTATAATGGAGATTTCATATAAATGGCTTAAAGAGTATGTCGATTTCGACCTTACACCGCAGCAAACTGCCGATGCACTGACATCATGCGGACTCGAAGTAGACGCTCTTGAAGAGGTACAGACCATAAAGGGAGGACTGAAGGGACTGTACGTAGGCAAGGTTTTAACTTGCGAGGTGCACCCTAATTCAGACCACTTGCATATAACAACAGTAGACCTTGGCCGTGAAACACCACAGCAGATAGTATGTGGCGCGCCAAATGTAGCAGCAGGACAGAAGGTGATTGTGGCCGACTTGGGATGCGTGCTATACGATGGCGACAAGGAATTCGTAATAAAGAAATCTAAACTGCGTGGCGTAGACAGCTTCGGTATGATTTGTGCCGAAGACGAGATTGGTGTGGGTACAAGTCACGATGGCATCATTGTGCTTCCTGAAGATGCATCAGTGGGTCAGTCAGCTGCAGAATATTATCACGTAGAGAGCGACTGGCTCATCGAGATAGACATCACTGCCAACCGTTCAGATGCACTCAGCCATTGGGGTGTGGCACGCGACCTTTATGCCTGGCTTAAGCGCAACGGGCATAATACATCTTTGCATCGCCCAAGCTGCGACGAATTCGTGGTCGACAACAACGACATGCCAATAGATGTTGAGATAGAAAACCATGAGGCATGCAAGCGCTATGCTTGTGTGAGCATCACAGGATGTGAGGTGAAGGAAAGCCCTGAATGGCTTCAGGACAAGCTCAAGGTTATAGGCTTGCGCCCTGTCAATAACATAGTCGACATAACCAACTATGTGATGATGGCCTATGGTCAGCCAATGCACTGCTTCGATGCCGACATGGTGAAAGGCAGAAAGATAGTGGTGCGTACACAGCCAGAAGGCACAAAGTTTGTAACACTCGATGGCGAGGAGCACACACTTGGCACACATGACCTGAGCATCTGCAATGCCGAAGAGCCAATGTGCATAGCAGGCATATTCGGCGGCAAGGGCAGTGGCACCTACAGCACCACCACTAATGTGGTGCTTGAGAGCGCCTACTTCCACCCTACATGGATACGCAAAAGTGCACGCCGTCATGGCTTGAGCACCGATGCAAGCTATCGCTTTGAGCGTGGCATCGACCCTAATGGCACCATCTATGCTCTGAAGCAGGCTGCAATATTGTGCAAGCAGTTGGCAGGAGGCAAGGTGAGCATGCAGATAAATGATGTTTATCCGGAGCCAATTGCCGACACAACAGTACAACTCGACTATGAATATGTCGACCGTCTTATAGGCAAGGAAATTGGCCACGACATGATTCGCTCTATCGTAGAGAGCCTCGACATGAAAGTACTATCGTCGACCGACACCGGACTTCTGATCGATGTACCAGCATATCGTGTTGATGTGCAACGTCCTTGCGATGTCGTGGAAGACATTCTGCGTATATATGGATATAATAATGTAGAGATACCGACACAGCTTAAGAGTTCGCTCACAGTTTTAGGCGAAGCCGACAAGGTAAACCACCTACAGAATGTGGTTGGAGAGCAGTTGGTGGGATGTGGATTCCGTGAGATACTCAACAATTCTCTCACTAAAGCAGCATATTATACCGACCTTAATGTCTACACCAACGACACCACCGTGAAGCTGATGAACCCGCTGAGTTCCGACCTTAGTGTGATGCGTCAGACACTGCTCTTTGGTGGCTTGGAAAGCATCTGCCGCAACGTGAACCGCAAGAGCTCCAATTTGCGCTTCTTCGAGTTTGGCAATTGCTATCACTACTCACCAGCCAACAAGAACGACGAAGACCCAATAAAAGCATATACTGAAGAGTTGCACTTGGGCATGTGGCTCACCGGAAAGCGAATAGAAGGCTCATGGGCACACGCCGACGAGCAGTCGACATTCTACGAACTCAAAGCCTATGTGCTTAACATCTTTACACGATTGGGTGTGCACCCAACAACAGTGCTCACAGAGAGTTCCGAAAATAATATCTTTGGTAAGGCAATGGCACTGAAGGCACGCAGTGGCAAGGTGCTCTGCGAGCTCGGTACGGTGAGCCATAAGCTGCTGAAGCAGGCCGACATAAGCCAAGAGGTGTTCTTTGCCGACATAAACTGGAACAATGTGATGCGTGCCATCAAGAAAAACGAGGTGCTCTATCATGACATAAGCAAATATCCTGCAGTGAGCCGCGACCTGGCACTGCTCATAGACAAGAACGTGCAGTTTGAACAGATAGAGCAGATAGCACGACAAACAGAGAAGAAACTGCTCAAGAGCGTGGAACTGTTTGATGTGTATGAGGGCAAAAATCTGCCTGCTGGCAAGAAGAGCTACGCCGTGAACTTTATACTGCAAGACGAGACGAAGACGCTAAACGACAAGCAGATAGAGGCAATGATGAGCAAACTCATTGCCAACCTCAAATCGAAACTGGGGGCAGAACTGCGATAAGCCATATAGGCTGGCAACAAGAAACAAACAAAACAAATAAAATAAACAAATTATCACTCCATTATGGGAAGAGCATTTGAATATCGTAAAGCAACTAAATTGAAGCGTTGGGGACACATGGCAAAAACCTTCACACGATTGGGCAAGCAGATTGCCATTGCAGTGAAGGCAGGCGGACCTGAACCAGAAAACAACCCATCACTGCGTTCAATCATCGCCACATGTAAGCGTGAGAACATGCCCAAGGACAACATTGAGCGTGCAATCAAGAATGCTATGGGCAAAGACCAGAGCGAATACAAGGAAGTGACATATGAGGGATATGGCCCTCACGGCATAGCTGTGTTTGTCGACACGCTTACCGACAACACCACACGAACAGTGGGCGATGTGCGCTCAGTGTTCAATAAGTTTAATGGCACACTCGGCACCACCGGCTCTCTGTCGTATCTGTTCGATCATAAGTGTGTGTTCACATTCAAAAAGCACGACAATATCGACATGGAGGAGCTTATTCTCGAACTCATCGACTTCAGCGTAGAAGACGAATATGATGAAGACGAGGAGGAGGGCACTATCACAATCTATGGCGACGACGTGAAGCAATATGCACAGATACAGAAATTCCTTGAGGAACAGGGCTTCGAGGATATCGGTGGTGAGTTTACCTACGTGCCTAACGACCTGAAGGATGTCGATGCCGACGCACGTGCTACTATTGATAAGATGGTGGAGCGCCTGGAGGATTTCGACGATGTGCAGAATGTATACACTAATATGAAGCCCGAAGAGGCGCCTGCAGAATAATATCTTTTGAGAGCTCACCAGTGCAATTTGTCAATGATGACGGGCTGGTGCTTTCATATAAAGTATAAAACAAAAAGCGGCTCTATGAAAGAGTCGCTTTTTTGTTTGATGGAGCAGCCCGATAACGCTTTTCCATATTACTTTTCATAACATATATAAAGTCCATACATAAATATATAGGATATACATAATGAAGCATATCGATTATACTACATGCGGCACATGCAGCCGAATGATATCAATAGATGTCAGCGACAATGGCGTGGTGCAGCACATTTCATTTCTTGGTGGGTGCAATGGCAACCTTAAAGGCATCTGCGCCCTTGCACAAGGCAAGAAAGCAACAGATGTGAGGCGCACACTTGAAGGCATAACATGCGGTGCCAAATCTACAAGCTGCCCCGACCAGTTGGCAAAGGCACTTGCTGAAATGGGATATTAATGCCATGCAGCACAGCAGAAACACCCAGCGAAATAATACATTATTGGTTGTTATATTCGCTGGGTGTATATACTTTATTAAAATACACCTTCTTAGGATCCTTTTCCGACCTGATGGTCCATGCAAACGAAAATCCCGCTTTCTTAAAGCCTCTGAACCCTGTATTCTCCCTAACAAGCTTCAGCAACGAAGCCGCCATTTTGTCGCGGTTTAGGGCAAACACCTCCTCATTGTCAAGAATATCAACCACAGAACAATAGTAATGATAGGTGCGAGTGGTCATGTCGAAAACCACACTGTCAGTGCGGGTATGGTTGTCGACTGGGGTGGGGCAATACTTTGCCGTATACTCACGAGCCTCACGCTGCGCCCGCTGCTCCAGGCTCTCCTGGCAGGCACATAACAGCGCCACAACGGCAGCAATAATCATTAGTCTTTTCATAATGTCTTGGCATTTTTGTTATATTAAACCCAAATCGGTTGTCTGACCACATTATTAGTTTTTACGGGGTAAATAGCACTGAAGCAAACTAAAAACGGTCGGCGATTTTCCAAAAATCTCCAAAATAGTTGTGCAACTTATTGGCAGAACAATAAACTTATTTGTTTTTCAATAAGTCGCGTATCTCTGTAAGAAGCAATTCCTCTTTTGTAGGCTTTGGTTCGGCAGGCGCCGACTTTTCCTCTTCCTTTTTCTTTATATTCGACAATTTGCTGATGCCCTTCACAAGCAAGAACACACAAAAGGCAATGATTACGAAGTCGATAATAGTCTGTATGAAAGCACCATAGTTGATGGTGGCAGCCTGCATAGTCTCCGACCCAAGCTTCACCGAGGGCAACTCCATCTTCAAGTCGCTGAAGTTAACACCACCAATGATCCAGCCTATAGGAGGCATAATGATGTCGTTGACAATCGACGACACTATCTTGCCGAATGCACCACCAATAATGACACCCACAGCCATATCCACTGCATTTCCCTTCATGGCGAAAGCCTTAAAATCATTCAGAATTTTACTCATAAAACAATATTTTCTAAGTTGGTATATTTTTTAAATTATTTAATACAAAAATTCTCTGCAAATTTAGAAATTATTTATTATCTTTGCAGCATTAAAAAGGAAAAATCCTAAGGATGTGGAGGTTTTTACGCTTCTATGCCTCATTAGCAAGAAAAAACGGGCTGAACCAAAGCAACTCTGACGGACAAAAGATATAACATTAACCCTTTAAATAAAAGTAAAGTAAAATGATTAAAATTGGTATTAACGGATTTGGCCGTATCGGTCGTTTCGTTTTCCGTTCTACAGTTGAGGC
>CAKQAD010000030.1 GCA_934215545.1 uncultured Prevotella sp. | reverse complement strand
GGCTATGAGGCAAAGATAACGTCTAAGACTTGGGCATCCTTGGCTAAGTGTTCCAAAGACACAGCCATACGTGACATACAAGACCTCGTCTGCAAGAACATATTGGTAGAAGACATTCCTGGAGCCAAGCGACCAAGCTATTCCATTGTATTTGATGCAGATGACCTCACACAATTCTTTACTGATATAAGTATTACCCAAGAGAATGGCATACCATATCTCAATGCCTTATTCAAAGGTAATAGAAAGGTTTGTGAAAGAATATTGCCACTTGATGCAGAGCGTTACCAAAAGGGAGATATATCTCTATCTAATATGCTCAATAAGTACTGTTCGTATTTGATGGCCAACGATTAGGAACCTGTCATTAATAAACATATTACATGGCAAATCTTATTGATTATTAATATCAATAGTTCGTTAAACCCAAATCTAACCGCCCGATTAGGGTTAAATCTGTTAAAATGCATTAATGGATAGTTTTATTCGATATATTTGTACTAATTTTGCATGAGATATATGTACTATATTTACGCACGATTGGTTAATATGACACAATCAGCGTGCGCACAACAATCGCTAATGACACTTGTCTAACTACGACATTGTTAACTATGACATTGCGGAGCCCTTAGCTGTTGCACATTGAGAGTGTGTGGGGTGGGGCGAGCAGATTATTTAGAATTGAAACGTAATATTTACTAACAGAATTGATTTTCGGCATCGGCATGCAGGCATCCGCTTGCAGAGCCTTGGTTGCTCTACCCTTTAGCATGCACATGGCATTGCCGTTGGTTGGTTCATAGACAACACATATAAATACAAATTCGAGAATTAGAAAAAACAATTATCAACAACATTTGATTTTGACACTTATGACAAAGAAATTCTACACACGAGTATTTCTCGTTGCCCTCCTTTGCATATTTTTAGGGGGGGGTAATGCGTCTGCTGAACAGGGAAAGGCAGGTGCACTTAAAACATTCGCACAATTGAAAGATTATTCTCCTGCTGGAGAAGTTTGGAAATCGAACTTCTCTATCGATTGGAACAACCAGTATCTTGAGGTTGTAATCGATGGCTCTAAATGTTCTACAAATGGTACTGAAAACCTTTTTAGCATTGTTGGTGCAACGGTGGCAGAAAGTGAGCGTTTAGACTGGTGGGGAGTGTGCGACAAAGATGCCGATAACAACTCAGCAAAGTCGCATCCTGCCCGTTGTCATGTTTATTCTTTTTGGAATAGTAACTATCTGAATTGCTATGTCTTTAAAACCAACGCAGATAAAACCGATCATCACAAAGACGGTTTTGTTGATAGCGTAAGAAGTCATCTTGTGTTCAAGATGAGTAAGGCTGATGGTTTGCAAGTTACTCTTGGCGAGAACGGCTCAACCATAACAGTATTCTCTCCATCGGACATTGGAGATGATTTCTTCCAGCAAAACATGACAATCGGCAGTGAGGAAGGTACGGGCCGTATGCATGGTACATATAAGAGCGTTAGATTGATGAATAACGATGGTACTCCCGTTCCTGTAGAGTCAGATGCCGTGATTACATCAACACGCCCCAACCCCGATGCAGGCAAAGTGATAAAGGAGTTAGTGCCTGAAGGCAAGACATTCCCATTCAAGGCATCAGCTCAGTTTGAGGTGGTGTCTGACATCGATTGGAACACTCAGAAGATAGTGGCACAGGTGGACCTCTCTACCTGTACTGGCGAGAACGACTTCTTCGCTATGACTACTGGTGATGGCGACTTTAAGAGTTTTAATGCAAGCAGTGCCAATGACCCTAATATACATTGCTATTGGACAAAAGGTAACTCCACATTCTCTGCATTCTTAGTTATTAATGGTGCTGATAATGGTAATTCAGGTGAATATGCAGTGCCTGCAGACAAGATAATGAATCTTGATCTTTCTAAGGATAATGGCACAATGATTAATGGCTCTAAGATATATAACCACGAGGCTACAAATCATAAGTGGCAGAAAATAACAGCTAAGAACAGAGTGAAGGTGGGTACTGGTGAGAATAACAAGAGCTACAACGCCACCTACAACTATATCCGCATTGTAGGAGTCGACAACCTCGGCACCACTACCGACAACACCCTCGACGAGGCAGCCGTAAACACTTTCGAGGGTCAGAACAATGTAACGGTGGCACTGAAGCGCTCGTTTGTGGCTGGTCAGTGGAACACCATCTGCTTGCCATTCGACGTGAATGCCGAGACAATGGCAACGCTGTTTGGCACCTATGAGCTCTGCACCTTAGACAATGTACTGAACAATGTGATGAACTTCAACGCTGTTGAGGGTGGTGCTATCACCGCCGGTCAGCCTTACCTGCTGAAGCCTTCAACAGCCGTTACCAACCCTACCTTTTATGGAGTCGACATCGTTGCCGGCGAGCCAAATCAGGTGGACGTAGCCACCGGTTGGGGCATGAAAGGCACCTACGGCCTCACAACGCTCGCCACCGACGGTTCCAACCTGTTTATAGTTAGTGACGGTAAGTTCATGAAGCCAGAGAATGAAGCAAAGGCAGTGATGAAGGGCATGCGTGCCTACTTTATAGTGCCTTCAGGCACCAACGCAAAGTTGCTGCGTGCCAACCTTGACGGCGTAGAGACATCTATCGACGCCATCGGCACCGACGACGCTGTGATCACCGACACCACCGTGTACACCATTCAGGGCCAGCGTGTGGGCAACACCCTCGAGGGATTGCCACGCGGACTATATATCCAGAATGGCAAGAAGGTGCTCGTAAAGTAAATTTTCTTTGAAACACATAACACGTGATACATTTGTCGTGAGACAATAGAATGAAGCACAGAGGTGCTTCAGACGATTTTAAAAAGTAGTATGATAGTCCTTGCAGGTATCTGCCTGCAAGGATTTTTTTGTCCCGAATTTTTTATTTTTTTTGGTCCCGAATTTGAGAATTAGAGAATTTTTCTTTACTCTGATTATTTAGTCCCGAGATTTGTCGAAGACCCACTGACCAACGGGAAGTAATGATTAATGTTCAAAAGAAAATTAATGGATAATTAATGGTCATTAATGGTCATTAATGTTAAAAAGAAAATTAATGGTGATTAATGTTGAAAATTTATCTAATGACACCCATTTTTTACACATTGCCACCCAGTAGAACGAACATATCTCTATCTTTGCATTGTGAAGAAACGATGGCGTTGCCTATAAATCTGATGTGGTTCGCGCCAAAAAGAAAGGAACACAAAAACTAACTATATATATCGATGTGCTCGCTTCATAATGGTTAGTGAAGCAGCATAATAATAGGTTTGTTGTAAGGCATGTCGGGAGACACGCCGACAAGACATAATGTAATGTTAATAATAGCAGTTTGTAATTGTTTGATAATCACGAAAAGAGTATGGGTTGATTGGCAGTGATGCTGGTCAACCCTTTTTGAGTTTTGAATTTTGAATTTTGAATTTTGAGTTGTCGGCTACGCCGATTTTGAATTTTGAGTTTTGAATTTTGAGTTTTGAATTTTGAGTTTTGAATTGTCGGCTACGCCGATTTTGAGTTTTGAATTCGCAGTTTTGAATTCGCAGCTTAGAATTGCCAGCGGAGAAAATTCAAAATTCAAAACTCAAAACTCAAAATTGCAGCTCCGCTGCCTCTCAAAATTCAAAATTCAAAACTCAAAATTCATCTCGGTACGCCTGTGGTGAGCATCCGCAGCGTTGTGTGAAGGCTCGGCGGAATGTAGACAGCGAGTTGAAGCCCGCCATTGTCGCCACCACTTCGAGCGTATAGTCTGTGGTGGTGAGCAGCGTCTTGGCATGGTTGATGCGGTAGTCGTTGACATAGTCGTAGAACGACTGGTAGCAGCTTCGGTTGAAGTAGTTGCTCAGATAGGTGCGATTGGTGCCAATGGTCTGCGCCAGGTCGGTGAGTCGCAGCTTAGGGTTCAGATACACCTTGTCGTCGTCGAACATCTTTCGTATGCGTTGCTCCAACACATCGTTGCGCAGATCGTCGATGCTCGGTGTGCCGTTGCCCTCTGCTGTGGCAGCAGCCTGCGCCTCGAGCTGTTGCACATCCGCATCGATGGTGTCTACGGCAGGTGCCTCGCCGGCATCGGCATTGCTCTCGTTGGCACTGTCGGCATATTGTCGGCTCGCAGCACCGAGAATGATGTTGCCCCCCGTGACACGTTTGAACACCTGATCCTGGCGGTAGAAGAAATAGCACGTCACAGCCCATCCCACCAGCGACACGAGCATATACACAATGTCCGTCCACTGTCGGATGTCGAAGTAGCTACATATCCATGTTATTAAGATAATGAAGAATAGCGCCATGACGCCCCGCAGCCAGTGCAGGTTGATATCCTCGTCGTAGGAATACTCCTCCTTCAGTCGGCGGTGGTAGACAGGCAGCTCGTAGAGCGTCCATGTGGCGCACCCTATGCCGTAAGCCCCCGCCATCACCACCATGGCATAGAAGAACACCGCCTTCTGCGTGACCATATACACCAGTGGCAGCGCCACGAAGGGCGCCATCACCCGCACTACACGCCGCCTGTTGAGCCAATGCGGTCGGCATGCCTCCACGAGCACGAGCACATATAGCGGCACGGTGATAAGATCCAAGCTGGTAGACATGAAGTATGTGGCCTCGCTGCTATAGTAGGAGCCTTGCATGAACGCCATGTCTTTGATATATTGGCACGCCACGAATGTCATGAGGATGCCCACCAGGCGTTTCAGCACCGCCTTCTGGCGATACAGGAACATGCACGCCATCATAATGTGAAACATCACACATAGACCGTAGACGAAGTATAGTAGGTTGTATTGGTTCATCGTTAATAGCTGTGTTGCGTTTGTTGTCTTCGCTGTTGAATATTACAAGTTGCAAAGATAACCTTTTTTTATCACTTTTTCTTCTCTCGATATTTTTTTTGTCCCGAGATTTGTCGAAGACCCACTGACCAACGGGAAGTAATTAGAGAATTAGAGAATTTTTCTTTACTCTGATTCTTCTCCCGAAATTTTTTTTGTTCCGAATTCTTCTCCCGAAATTTTTTTTTGTCCCGAATTAGAGAATTAGAGAATTTTTCTTTACTCTGATTCTTCTCCCGAAATTTTTTTTGTTCCGAATTCTTCTCCCGAAATTTTTTTTGTCCCGAATTAGAGAATTAGAGAATTTTTTGCGCTGACGCATTTGTGAATTTTTGCGCTTCGCACAGAATTTCAAGATTTGACGCTTCGCGTCTTCGTTAACTTAGGCGCAACCTACAGTCAAGCACAACGTGCTTGACAAAAATTACTTCCCGTTGGTCAGTGGGTCTTCGACAAATCTCGGGACAGAAAAAATCTCGGGACAGAAACGAGGGATAAAAATCAGAGTAAAGAAAAATTCTCAAATTCTCAAATTCGGGACAAAAAAAATATCTCGGGACAAAAAAACATAAGAATAGGCAATGTGGTTTTCGGACCAAGTACTGCTGTTTTTCGGGCTGAGTACTGCAGTAATCCGGACCATGTACTAATGTATTTCGGGCTGAGTACTGGCATGCAGCAGATGATAAGAGCATGAAGAACAATATGAAAAACCAAGAGTTTAACATTTTTAATATAAAAACTTTTTATTAAATGAGCGTTAGCTAATATAAAAACCGTAAATTTGCAATGTATATGCAAAATCGTGGAGTAGGCGCAACAACGGGCACGCGCCGGCGCTGCGATGGCAGCATAAAATCTTGAATACTAAATACTACAATGATGAAACCCGTCTGCATGTTGCGTACAAAAATTATAATCTTACTTATGATTTTTGCCATTCTGCCCACCGCTATGAAGGCAGAACGGCTCACGCAGTATGTCAACCAATATGTAGGCACTGGTGGTCATGGCCACACCTTCATGGGCGCCAATGTGCCCTTCGGACTGGTGCAGCTCGGACCCACGGAGCCCCTACGCGGTTGGGACTGGTGTTCGGGCTATCATTATAGCGACGACGAGATTATAGGCTTCGGCCACATGCACCTCAGCGGCACCGGCATAGGATGCCTTGGCGACATCGCCCTGCTGCCCATTGCCGATGCCAAGCAGCAAAGCACCCGCTTCAGTCACGACAACGAGCAGGCACACCCCGGCTACTACCAGCTGCGCCTCACCCATCCCGATGTGCTCGTGGAGCTCACCGCCACCACCCGTTGCGGCATGCACCGCTACACCTTCGGCGCCGACGCCACCCCACAGCTCGCCCTCGACCTGGCGCAATGCATCGGCTGGGACGCCATGACCGACTGCCTGCTGACACAGGAGACACCACAACGCCTCACCGGCTTCCGCCGTAGCACAGGCTGGGCAACCGACCGCCGCATATACTTCAGCATGGAGTTTTCCGAGCCCGTGACACTAAGCCGCACCGAGAGCGACTCGCGCTACATCATAACCCCCGCCCGCAGCCAGCAACCCCTGCTTGTGAAGGTGGCACTGTCGCCCGTCAATATCGACAAGGCAAAGAGCAATATGCGTGCTGAGCTGCCCGGCTGGGACTTCGACGCCTGCGTGGCAGCCGCCGATGCAGAGTGGAACCGTCAGCTGTCACGCATCAGCATCAGCACCCCCGACACCACCAAGAAGCGCATCTTCTACACCGCCATGTATCACCTCATGACATCCTGCTCGCAGTTTTGCGATGCCGACAAGGAATATCGTGGTGCCGACGGCAAGCGCCATAGCGCCGACTTCGTAAACTACACCACCCTGTCGCTGTGGGACACCTATCGTGCCGCCCATCCACTCATGACCGTGGCATTTGCCGACATGCAGCGCGACTTTGCAAACACCTTCATCAACATATATCGCCAGCAGGGCCGTCTGCCCGTGTGGCACCTCATGGGCAACGAAACCGACTGCATGGTGGGCAACCCCGGTGCCATAGTGCTTGCCGACCTTACGCTGAAAGGACTCGTCGACGATGGCGCCACCGCCTTCGAGGCACTCCGTGCCACACAGCTCGACACCCTGCGCTCGCTGCAGCTACTGAAAGCCCACGGCTACATACCCTGGGACAAGGAACCCACCAACGAGACAGTGGCAAAAGCACTGGAATATTGCATTGCCGATGCCGGCACCAGCCGCGTGGCACTGCAGCAAGGCTTCGTTGACGATGCCGACTACTTTGCCCAGCGCTCACGCTCCTACAGCCGCTACTTCGACCATAAGAGCAACTTCATGCGCGCCGTGGGCAGCGACGGCACATTCCGCACACCCTTCAACCCCTTCGACTGCAGCCACCGCACCAACGACTACACCGAGGGCAACGCATGGCAATACACCTTCCTCGTGCCACACGATGTGCACGGACTGATAAAACTCTTCGGTGGCGACAGCCAGTTCATAAGCAAGCTCGACTCCCTATTCATCGTCGAAGGCTCGCTCGGCGACAACGCCTCGCCCGATGTGAGCGGCCTCACAGGGCAGTATGCCCACGGCAACGAGCCCAGCCACCATGTGATATACATGTACAACTATGCCGGTAGGCCCGACAAGGCAGCACCACTGTTGCGCAAGATGCTCACCGAGATGTATGCCGACCGCCCCGACGGACTGTCGGGCAACGAAGACGTAGGGCAGATGTCGGCATGGTACATACTCTCGTCGATAGGCATCTATCAGGTCGACCCCGCCGGCGGCAGCTTCGTGATAGGCAGTCCGCTGTTCGACAAAGCCACCATACACCTCGCCGGTGGCAACACCTTCTCGGTGGTGGCACGCAACAACAGCCCGCACAATATTTATGTGCAGAGCGCACGCCTCAATGGCAAGCCACTACCAAAGTCGTGCATAGCCTATAGCGACATAATGCGCGGCGGCACCCTCGAACTCGTCATGGGCGCCAAGCCATCAACATGGGGGCACGGCAAGAATGCCCGCCCCTGACCCCGCCGCCACACATAATATATACAACAAGCAATAACATAAAACAAGTATAAACCTAAAATACAACTATTATGAAATTGAATTTGAGTTCACAGATTGTGCTGAACAAAGTTCCGGAGCAATACTACCGCCCTCGTACGGCAGTTGAGCGTTCTGAAATCACCCGTTGCGAGAAAATCTTCACCGACGTATATCCCAAGGTAGAAGAAGGCGCAAAGGTAATCGCCAATGCCATCGAGGCAGAGATTAAGCGTGCTAAAGAGGCAGGTCGCAAGTGCGTGCTCGCCCTCGGCACCGGACTTTCGCTCACACCCGTATTCGACGAACTCATTCGTCGTCACAAGGAAGGCCTTAGCTTCGAGAATGTAGTGGTGTTCAACGCCTACGAGTATTTCCCACTCAGCGCCGACAGCGAGCACAGCGCCATCAGCCAGCTGCGCAAGCGCTTCCTCGACCACGTAGACGTGAAGGCAGAGAATGTGCACACACCCGACGGACTCATCGCACAGGAAGATGTGCTTGAACACTGCCGTGCCTATGAGCAGCTCATCCTGGCAGAAGGCGGCATCGACGTAGCCCTCGTAGGAATAGGCCGTATGGGCAACATCGCCACCAACGAGCCAGGCTCTACAATAACCTCTACAAGCCGCATCATCCTCATCGACCAGACCTCTCGCGACGAGATGACCAACAGCTTCGGCACACTCGAGCAGGTGCCACCATGCTCTATCACCATGGGCATACACACACTGCTCTCCGCACACAAGCTCTTCCTCACAGCATGGGGCGAGGAGAAGTCGACCATCGTGCAGAAAATCGTAGAAGGCGGCATCTCTGACGCTATCCCAGCAACATTCGTGCAGACACACAACAATGCCAAGCTCATCTGCGACCTCTCAGCAGCCAGCAAGCTCACACGTATCATCCACCCATGGCTCGTTACCACCTGCGAGTGGAACGACAAGACCATCCGCGCCGCAGTGGTGTGGCTCTGCCAGCTTAAGAACAAGCCTATCCTTAAGCTCACCAATAAGGACTACAACGAGAACGGACTCTCCGACCTGCTCGCTCGCTACGGCTCTGCCTACAACTGCAACATCAAGATATTCAACGACCTGCAGCACACCATCACCGGATGGCCTGGCGGCAAGCCAAACGCCGACGACACCTATCGCCCAGAGCGTGCACTCCCTACACAGAAGCGCGTAGTGGTGTTCTCGCCACACCCCGACGACGACGTGATATCTATGGGCGGCACCATACGCCGACTCGTGCAGCAAAACCACGACGTGCATGTGGCTTATGAGACATCAGGCAACATCGCCGTTGGCGACGAAGAGGTGACACGCTTCATGCACTTCGTAAACGGCTACAACCAGATATTCTGCGACAACAAAGACGAGGTGATAACAAAGATGTATGCCGACATCAAGAGCTTCCTTGCCAGCAAGAAGCCTTCCGACATCGACACACCAGAGGTGCGCCAGATTAAGGGACTCATCCGCCGCGGCGAGGCACGCACAGCATGCACCTACAACGGCATTCCTCTCGACCACGTACACTTCCTCGACTTGCCATTCTATGAGTCGGGCAAGATTGAGAAGCTCCCAATGACCGAGGCCGACGTAGCCATTGTGCGCGAACTGCTCCAGAGAGTGAAGCCACACCAGATATATGTTGCCGGCGACCTCGCCGACCCACACGGCACACACCGTAAGTGTACCGACGCTGTGCTCGCTGCCATCGACCTCGAGAAGGAGGCTGGCGCAGAGTGGCTCAACGACTGCCGCATATGGATGTATCGCGGTGCTTGGGCAGAGTGGGAAATCGAGAACATCGAGATGTGTGTGCCAATGTCGCCAGAGGAACTCCGCGGCAAGCGCAACTGCATCCTCAAGCACTCTTCGCAGATGGAGAGCGCCCCATTCCTCGGCAACGACGAGCGCCTCTTCTGGCAGCGTGCCGAAGACCGCAACCACGCCACCGCAGAGCTCTATCACAGCCTCGGTCTGGCTTGCTATGAGGCAATGGAGGCATTCGTGCGCTACAACCCATAATCAACGCATCTTTGCATAAAATTTAATATTTTAGCCCTGCAAGAACAGCACCAGGAATGCTGGCTTGCAGGGCTTTTTCTGTCTAAGTCTTTGAACATGAATTATCATGAATTAACCATGAATTAACCATGAATTTTATTTTTAACATTAATGACCATTAATGACCATTAATTATCCATTAATTTTCTTTTTAACATTAATCACCATTAATCATTTAGAAGTAAAAATTAATGGTCATTAATGTTACAACCCACTGACCAACGGGAAGTAATTAGAGAATTTTTTTACTCTGATTTCTCCCGATATTTTTTTTGTCCCGAATTAGAGAATTAGAGAATTTTTGTCAAGCACGTTGTGCTTGACTGTAGGGTGTACCATTCCTGCTTTTCACAAATTAGTTAGCTATAGATCGCAAACGCGTCAGCGCAAAAAATCTCTAATTCTCAAATTACTTCCCGTTGGTCAGTGGGTCTTCGACAAATCTCGGGACAGAAAAAATCTCGGGACAGAAAATATCGTGAGAAGAAAAAGGGAAAAAGAAAAAATGGGATAAAAGCGGAGCAAAAAGTAAAGAAACTATTACCTTTGCATTGTCTTATAGACAAGAAATAGAAAGTGCATGTAAAGCAAGTATAAACTGTACATAAAGCACATAAAGCACATAACCGAATAGAATATGGAAATATCGGAACTCTACAAAATCTTCGTCAACCACCCCGTTGTCACCACCGACAGTCGCGACTGCCCCGCCGGCTCAATATTCTTTGCACTCAAAGGCGCCTCGTTCAACGGCAATAAGTTTGCCGCTGCCGCCCTCGACAAAGGCTGCGCCTATGCCGTGGTCGACGAGGCCGACTATGCCACCGACCCACGCTGCCTGCTCGTAGACGACTGCCTCGCCACCCTGCAGCAGCTGGCACACTACCACCGCCGCCAGCTCGGCACACGCATCATAGGCATCACAGGCACCAACGGCAAGACCACCACCAAGGAGCTCACCGCCGCCGTGCTCAAAGAGCGCTTCAACGTGCTCTACACACAGGGCAACTTCAACAACGACATCGGCGTGCCTAAGACACTGCTGCGCCTGCGCCCAGAACACGACATTGCCGTGGTGGAGATGGGAGCATCGCACCCCGGCGACATCAAGACTCTGGTAGACATCGTAGAGCCCGACTATGCCATCATTACCAACGTGGGACGTGCCCACCTGCAAGGCTTCGGCTCGTTTGAGGGCGTGGTGCGCACCAAAGGCGAGCTCTACGACTTCATGCGCACACTGATGGCAGGCGGCATTGCCGAGCCACAGCGCACAGCACCCATAGAGCCCCACTGCGTGTTCATCGACAACGACAACGAACACCTGCGCGGCATAGCACACGACCTGCCACTGGTGAGCTATGGCACCAAGGCTTCCGACACGCTGAGCGTGGAAGGCAGCGTGGTGAGCCAAGACCCCATGCTCACCTTCCGCTGGCGCAAGCAACAGCAGGGAGTGGCAGGCAGCTGGCACGAGGTGCGCACGCACCTGATAGGCGCCTACAACATCGCCAATATGCTTGCCGCCGCCACCATAGGAACATACTTCGGTGTTGCGGAGAGTCAGATAGTCGATGCCCTCGAAGGCTATGAGCCATCCAACAACCGCTCGCAGCTCGAGGTGACAGCACACAACCGCCTTATCGTTGATGCCTACAATGCCAACCCCACAAGCATGGCGATAGCCATCAGCAACTTCGGCGAGATGCATGCCGACAACAAAATGGCAATACTCGGCAGCATGAAAGAGCTCGGCAGCGTGAGCCGCACCGAACACGAGAAGATAATAGAACTGTTGCGCCACAGCGATATACACACAGTATGGCTCGTTGGCGAGGAGTTTGAAGAGTGCGAGGTGCCTGCCGGCTTCCGCCTGTTCGACAATGTGGAACAGGTGAAGACGGCTATCGACGAACAGCAGCCACAGGGATATTATATACTCATTAAAGGCAGCAACTCCACAAAACTGTTTCAGTTGCCGGAAAAACTATAGTGCGCCAACGGCGCACTATAGTTTTGAATTTTGAATTTTGAATTTTGAATTTTGAGTTTTGAGATGCAGCAGAGCTGCAGTTTTGAGTTTTGAATTTTGAGTTTTGAATTATTCTCGGCTTCGCCTGCGATTTTGAATTATTCAATTTTGAATTATCTCTGCTGGCAATTCTAAGCTGCGAATTCAAAATTCAAAATTGAATAATTCAAAATCGCAGGCGAAGCCGACAACTCAAAATTCAAAATTCAAAACTCAAAACTCAAAAATCGCCTTATTGCGCGATTTTTGAATTAAAGCGCCACCACATCATGATGCCCGCTGAGGTGAGACCGAAGGGGAATGCCATCCACACACCCACCAGTCCATAGTTGAGCACGAAGCCACACAGATAGCCCACAGGCAGCGAAATCACGAAGAAGGCGATGAAGGCAATGAGCATCAGCGGCTTCACATCGGCAATGCCACGCAGGGCATTTGCATAGTTGATTTGCAGTCCGTCGCCAAACTGATAGATGAAGAACGGCACCATCAGCGTGAGCACCGTTGCCGACACCTCGGCAGAGTCGGTGAACCAACCGCCGATATGGTTGCGCAGCAGGAATATCGTGCCCGCCAGCACCACCTCAAGCAATATCATCAGTCGGTTGCCCGCCGCCACCACCTGACGGGTGTTGTGGCGGTCGTCCTGCCCATAGAAGTAGCTCGTGCGCACCGCCACGGCAGTACCCAAGCCATAATACACCATGAAGGTGAACTGCGAGATGGTGAGCATCACCTGGTGCGATGCCAAGGCAATGGTGCCCAGCCATCCCACCATGATTATCGACAGCGAGAACGATGCCGTCTCCATGCCCATCTCCAAGGCTATAGGAATGCCAAGGGTGGTGAGTCGGTGCACGATGTCTTTCGACCATCCCAACACGCTGAAGCCCTGGCGATAGCTCGCATAGCTGCGCTTCATGGCAAACACCACGGCAAATATCGCCACCATGGCAATGCGCGATAGCAGCGTCGACAAGCCAGCACCCAGCACACCCATCTCCGGCATGCCCAGCTTACCATATATGAATATGTAGTTGCCAATGATGTTGAGCAAATTGCCCGTGAGCAATATCCACATCGAGGTGCGCGTGTCGGTGATGCTATCGGCAAACTGCTTGAACGCATTGAATGCCATGACAAATGGCAGCGATGCCAGCAGCACCAGGTAGTAAGGACGCATCAGTGGCAGCAGCTCGTCGGGCTGACCAAGGTGCCCGATGTTGAGATATACAGTGCCCAGCACCACCATCATCACCACTGCCGCAAGCAGGTTGGCAAGAATGGAGCAGCGCAAAGCCTGTCCTGCCTCTGGCAGTTGCTTGCGGCCGAAGAGTCCGCCCACGATAGACGTTAGTCCATACGAAAATCCCGTGCCTGTGATGATGGCAAGGTTCACGATGTTGTTGACAAACGATGCCGCACCCAGCTCGGTGGTGCTGTGATGTCCCACCATCATCGTGTCGGCAAAGCCGAGCACTATCATGCCCAGCTGTCCAATCATAATAGGAATACCAATAGCCAGCAACTGTCGATAGTGATGTGCTGTGGATAGTTGTTGATTAGAAGTTTTCAAATCTATGCTTTTTTAAGTGATTGTTCTTTTTCTTTATCCCTCGTTTCTGTCCCGAATTTTTTTCTGTCCCGAATTTGAGAATTAGAGAATTTTTCTTTACTCTGATTCTTCTCCCGAGATTTTTCTGTCCCGAGATTTGTCGAAGACCCACTGACCAACGGGAAGTAATTAGAGAATTAGAGAATTTATCTTTACTCTGATTCTTCTCCCGAGATTTTTCTATCCCGAATTAGAGAATTAGAGAATTTATCTTTACTCTGATTCTTCTCCCGAGATTTTTCTGTCCCGAATTAGAGAATTAGAGAATTTTGTCAAGCACAAGGTGCTTGACTGTAGGGTGCGTCAACGCTAAAAGTTTTCATTGATAAATGCGTCAGCGCAAAAAATTCTCTAATTCTCTAATTCGGGACAAAAAAATATATCGGGACAGAAACGAGCGATACAAGACAGGGATTACCAGAACTTGTTTTGCTGAGCGTTATACTCGAATCCCGCGGCAGCCAACCGCTGTATGATGAGATCTTTGTCTACATGAAGGTCGTCGCACAAAGCATCGAGCGACGGATAGATATCGCGCAAGCGCATGTTGATGACACTGAACAGCATCATCGGATCGTTAGGTAAATCAAGCATATCCTTAATAATTTTAATAGTACTACATACTCCCCAGCCATAGCCCCGTAAGTGCCCAAACAGGCATACAGCAAGCATGCTTTCCTGTGGCTAAGGAAATGCAAAGTTACGCAAAGTTAACGTTATGCATCACATTATGCCGTTAAAAAATTTGTGAGTCTCAACATTTATTGCGTAATTTGCCGTTTGTAACAACGATAACACACACAATATGCAATACACCATAAACGTTAGAGGGCAGCTTGTCGACCTCTCAAAGCCCACGGTGATGGGCATCCTCAATGCCACCCCCGACTCGTTTTTCTCTGGCAGCCGAAAGCAAAGCGAGGCAGAGATAGCACAACGTGCCAACCAGATTATAGAGCAAGGCGGAACGATGATAGATGTGGGCGCCTTCTCTACACGTCCCGGAGCCGCCGAGGTGTCGGTCGACGAAGAGACGGCACGCCTGCGCCGCGCCCTGAGCATTGTGCGCCGTGAGCAACCCGACGCCATAGTGTCGGTAGACACCTATCGCCCACTGGTGGCACGCCGATGCATAGAAGAGTTTGGCGCCGACATCATCAACGACGTGTCGGAAGGCGGCATCACAGGCATCGTGGGGCAAGCCATACACGAAGAAGGCGACATGTTTCAGACCGTTGCCAGCCTGCAAGTGCCCTACATACTCATGTCGGTGCAACCCACCCTCGACACTATGATGCGCAACTTCGCCGCCGAGGTGCAGCGCCTCCGACAGCTCGGAGCAAAAGACATAATACTCGACCCTGGCTACTGCTTCGGCAAGACCCTCGAACAGAACTATGCCATCATGCACCATGCCGAGCGACTGCTGCAACTCGACCTGCCAGTGCTCGTGGGCATATCGCGCAAGAGCATGATATTCCGACTGATAGGCGGCGACCCCACCACCGCACTCAACGGCACCACCGTGCTCCACACACTGTCGCTGATGAAAGGCGCCACCATACTACGCGCCCACGATGTGAAAGAAGCCGTTGAGGCTGTGCGCATCGTAGGCGAAATGCAAACCCGATAAAAAATACACAACACAATTATGTTTGATTTCGGAATAAAAGACATGATAGATATAGTGCTCGTGGCACTCATGCTCTACTACATCTATCGCCTTATGAAGGAGAGCCGCTCGCTCAACGTGTTCATAGGCATCATAGTGTTTGTGCTGCTGTGGCTCTTCGTGAGCCAGGTGCTCGAGATGCGCCTGCTCGGAGCCATCATGGACAAGCTCGTGTCGGTGGGCGTCATCGGACTCATCGTGCTATTCCAGGAAGAGATACGCCGATTCCTGTATTCGCTGGGCGCACACCAGCGCTTCCGCTCCCTGGCACGCCTCTTTGCCACTAAAGAAAACGAGAAACTCGTCGACAAGGAAACCATCATGCCTATAGTGCTGGCATGCATGGACATGTCGAGAGGCAAGGTGGGAGCACTAATAGTGATAGAGCGCGGCATCAGTCTCGACGACATCGTAGACACCGGCGATATCATCGACGCACGCATCAACCAGCGACTCATTGAAAACATCTTCTTCAAGAACTCGCCACTGCACGATGGCGCCATGGTGATAATAGGAAAGCGAGTGCGTGCCGCCGGCTGCATACTGCCCGTGAGCCACAACCACGACATTCCGAAAGAGCTCGGACTGCGCCACCGTGCCGCACTCGGCATATCGCAAGACAGCGACGCCATTGCCATCGTGGTGAGCGAAGAGACGGGAGGCATCAGCGTGGCAATAAAGGGCGAGTTCCAGTTGCGACTGTCGGCAGAGAAACTCGAGAATATCCTCTCGCACGAGATGAACTTCTAAATGCCATCGCTCCATTCCGAAGCTGCTAAAGGCATGAAATGACGAACCTATTGTCCCGGGATTTTTCTGTCCCGGGATTTTTTTTTGTCCCGTTCTTTTTGTCCCGATATTTTCTTCTCCCGATATTTTTTTGTCCCGAGATTTGTCGAAGACCCACTGACCAACGGGAAGTAATTAGAGAATTAGAGAATTTTTCTTTACTCTGATTCTTCTCCC
>CAKQAD010000029.1 GCA_934215545.1 uncultured Prevotella sp. | reverse complement strand
ATATTGTTAATGACTTGATAGCGGAGCTGAGGAATAAGCAATAGAAAAATATGGATAAAGGACAATTTCTGTTATATCAAACGCCTGATGGAGATTCGCAGATAGAGGTGAAGCTGCAGAACGATATCGTATGGCTCTAGCTTGACCAGATGGCAGAGTTGTTTCAGCGTAATAAGTCCACTATCTCACGACATATAAAGAATGTGTTGGAGGATGGAGAGTTGGAAACAGATTCAGTTATTGCAAATTTTGCAACAACTGTCACAGATTGTAAGAAATACTCTGTCGCTTATTATAATCTCGACATGATAATCAGCGTAGGCTACCGTGTACATTCATACCGTGGTGTTCAGTTTCGTATATGGGCAACCAAGGTACTGAAGGAGTATATAGTAAAAGGCTTCGCCATGAACGATGGCCTATTGAAGAGAGCAGGAGGTGGCAATTATTATCGACTTCACCTTCAATAAGAAGTAATTGATAGCTTTTAGGAGATTATAGAAAATAAGAACTCCCGCAGTCCATTACGGGTTATGGAGCTTTTTGTTTGTCTATGCTGCTTTTTATGTAAAACCATAAGAATAAAAATGTAAATTAACAAACGTTTTTTTTAGTAATTTAATCATTTATCCTCTTCGCTAACGATAATGTCGCCTGTAGGCACTTTACTCCATGCAAAGCCATCGATAAGGTCGGTGGCTTTGCATGGAGCTTTTGTAGGTTGCAACCCTGCCAGATGTGCCAGCAATCCTATTATCTGTTCTGGAGTGCAGCGTGAGCGTAGTGCCTCCATGTCCAGGCTGCGGTCGCGCTTTGACAGGCGCTGTCCTGCTTCATTGCATAGCAGTGGCAGATGCACAAATGCAGGTGCTTTAAATCCAAGCAGTTCGGCAAGATAAATCTGCTGTGGCGACGATAGTAGCAAGTCGCGTCCACGCACCACCTCGCTCACACCCATCAGAGCATCGTCTGCCACCACTGCCAGCTGGTAGGCCCATGCCCCGTCTTTACGCCGCACAATGAAGTCGCCGCAATGCCGCATCAAGTTCACCTGCTGCTCGCCGTAATGCCCATCAACGAATGTCGTCATGGCATCGTCTTGTGGCACCTTCAGGCGTATGGCAGCCGGTGCATGGCGTGCTCCAGCAGGCAGGTTGCGGCATGTGCCCTTATACACCACACGCCCATCGCTCTCGTGTGGAGCCTGCGTAGCAAGCAAGTCGGCACGCGTGCAATAGCAAGGATATGTCATGCCGGCATCGTTAAGGCGCTGCAGCAATTGCTCGTACACCCCGCTGCGCTCGCTCTGAAAGAAAGGCCCCTCATCCCAGCCCAGTCCCAGCCAATTCAGATCGTCCATGATAAGGTCGGCATACTCGCGGTGCGAGCGTTGCGGGTCGATATCTTCAATGCGTAGCAACCATGTGCCACCCTTCGATTTGGCAGAGAGCCACGACAGCAATGCGCAGAACACATTGCCAAGATGCATGCGCCCAGTGGGCGAAGGGGCAAAGCGCCCTTTTGGTGTTGAGGATAGAGTGGTGGAGTGGCAGGATGTTGTAGAGTGTTGCATTGTAGTGGTGTAAAGTGTATGTCTTAATTGATGATATGCTATTTGCTACTAAAATTCCCCAAAGTTAGTAATTTTTTCTGATTTCCAGATGTTTAAAATAAGTACAATTTATTTGCTTTTATGAAATTAATGCTGTAATTTTGCACACATATAAGTCAGTGTGCAAACGCTCTAACAGCAATGTTTGGATAAAATCCTCACGCTCGGAAGTGAGAACAAATTCTCTCTTCTCTCGCTTAATCGGATTTTTATAACAGTATGGCTTATCAGTGCTCAATGCACATATATATATAGTAAGGTATAAACAATAGTCTTAGAAATCGTTATGTCAATATCCAAGACCCGACAGAAACTTGTAGACGTGGCACGTCTTCTGTTTGCCAAGAACGGCATTGCCAACACCACGATGAACGACATCGCAGTGGCATCTGGCAAGGGCCGCCGCACGCTCTACACCTATTTCAAGCGCAAGGAGGATGTCTATTCTGCTGTGATTGAATCGGAGTTGGAGCGCTTGAGCGACAAACTCGACGAGGTGGCTGCCATGAAGATGCGTCCGCAAGATAAGATTATAGAGCTCATCTACACCCATCTGAGCATGATACGCGAGACGGTGGTGCGCAATGGCAATCTGCGTGCAGAGTTCTTCCGCAACATTTGGATGGTAGAGAAGGTGCGCAAGAAGTTCGACGAAGACGAGATAGAGTTGTTTCGCAAGGTGTATGCCGATGGCAAAGCCGATGGCGAGTTTGACATCGACGATGTGGAACTCGTGGCAGACATCACTCACTATTGTATAAAAGGACTTGAGGTGCCATTCATCTATGGTCGATTGGGTCATGGCATGACCGAAGAGGCAAGCAAGCCACTGGTGGCAAAGGTGGTGTATGGTGCTTTGGGCAAGAAATTTCAGAAATAAAATTGTATAAATACTAAATAATAATTAAACAAAATGGGATTATTAACAGGTAAGACTGCCATCATCACAGGTGCAGCCCGCGGCATCGGAAAAGCTGTCGCAATGAAATTCGCCCAAGAGGGTGCAAACATCGCATTCACCGACCTCGTGCTCACCGACGACATGGCTGCCGGTCTTGAGGCTACACGCAAGGAAATAGAGGCCCTTGGCGTAACATGCCGCGCTTATGCCGGCAATGCTGCCGACTTCGAGGAAACCGAGAAGGTGGTTAAGCAGATACACGCCGACTTCGGCTCTGTAGACATTCTTGTAAACAACGCCGGTATTACCAAGGATGGCCTTATGCTCCGCATGACCGAGGCACAGTGGGACGCAGTGCTCAATGTAAACCTTAAGTCGGCATTCAATTTCATCCACGCTTGCTCGCCAATCATGTTGCGTCAGCGCAGTGGCTCTATCATCAACATGGCATCTGTAGTAGGTGTTCATGGCAATGCCGGACAGTGCAACTACGCTGCATCAAAGGCTGGTATGATAGCCCTTGCTAAGTCTATCGCTCAGGAGCTCGGACCTAAGGGTGTGCGTGCCAACGCCGTTGCCCCAGGCTTCATCGAGACAGCCATGACAGCACAGCTGCCAGAGGAGATCCGCAAGGACTGGATGAAGAAGATTCCTCTCCGTCGTGGCGGCCAGCCAGAGGATATAGCCAATGTGTGCGCATTCCTCGCTTCCGACTTGGCTTCTTATGTAAGCGGTCAGGTTATCCAGATCGACGGCGGTATGAATATGTAATGGCAAGATAAATTAATGGGTAATTAATTGCCCTTAATTGAACGTCAGCTATTCATCAATCATAAACTTATAAGATTCAAATCGGTCAAGATGACCTGTTAAGCCAAATCGGACTGATGACCGATTGGGGTTTAATGTAGAAAACGGCATGTCGCAGACATGCGTATAAAGAGTCGGAGAGTCAAAGAGTCTGGAAGTGTAGAAAAGACGATGCGTCTTAATGGTGCAGAATCTCTGCTAATGCTTTCCTGCTTTTTGACTCTTTGACTTTTTGCCCCTTTTGATTATGTCATTAGGCCTTATCCTTTTGGCATTAAGCCCCCTTATCCTCTCAATAAATATTAACAACACTATATGAATGTAGTCTACGAAGACAACCACATAATCATTGTCAACAAGCAAAGCGGCGAGATAGTGCAAGGCGACAAAACCGGCGACAAACCCCTTAGCGAGACAGTGAAGGAATATATAAAAGAGAAATACAACAAGCCCGGCAATGTGTTCCTAGGTGTGGTGCACCGTCTCGACCGGCCCGTCAGTGGCCTCGTGGTGTTTGCTAAGACATCAAAGGCACTCTCACGACTCAACGAGATGTTTCGCAATGGCAATGTGCATAAGACATATTGGGCCATAGTGAAGAAACGCGACATTCCAACACAAGGCACACTCACCAACTGGCTCGTGCGCAACGAGAAGCAGAACAAGAGCTATGCCTACGACCGCGAAGTGCCAGGCTCAAAACAATCTATATTGAAATATCGGTTGCGCGCCACCACCGACAACTACATGCTGCTCGAAGTGCAGCTGCTCACCGGCCGCCACCACCAGATACGCTGCCAGTTGGCACACATGGGATGCCCAATAAAGGGCGACCTGAAATATGGTGCACCACGCAGCAATCCCGACGGAAGCATCTCGCTGATGTCGCACAGAGTGGAGTTTGTACACCCTGTTAGCAAACAGACAATCACCGCTGAGGCTACACTCCCCAACGACCGTCTGTGGCATGAAATGCAGCGGAGCTGCATTTCTGAATTTTGAATTTTGAATTTTGAGTTTTGAATTGTCGGCTACGCCGATTTTGAATTATTCAATTTTGAATTCATAACTGGTAAATTCAAAATTCAAAACTCAAAAATCGCAGGCGAAGCCGAGAATAATTCAAAATTCAAAACTCAAAATTCAAAACTCACAAAGAGTATGGCTGTAAACAAAAAGAAAATACTGAAATGGATAGCAGGCATCATTGCCACACCACTGCTGCTTGTGGCATTGGTGGCGCTACTGCTATATATACCACCTGTGCAAAACTGGTGCGTGAAAACCGTTGCAGCCTACGCATCGGAACACTCCGGCATGCAGATAAGTGTCGATAAGGTGCGCCTGCGCTTCCCACTCGACCTTGGCATCTATGGAGTGCTTGCCACACAACCCAACGACTCGCTGCCTAATGTCTGCGACACCATTGCCGATGCCCGTCAGCTAACGGCATCGGTGCGTATGCTCCCGTTGTTTCGAGGCAATGTAGTTGTCGATAAACTCAGATTTAACGACATAAAGGTCAACACCATGCAGCTAATCCCCGACACACGAGTTAAGGGACGCCTGCACCAGCTCACACTGCATAGCCGTGGCATCGACATTGCCAACCAACGACTTGCACTCGACAATGCACTCATCGACGATGCCAACATCGATGTTGCCCTTGCCGACACCGTTCCATCCGACACCACCTCCACCCCAAACCATTGGATCATAGATGTGGGCGCTCTGCGCCTGCACAAGACCGAAGTGACACTCCACATGCCTGGCGACACCCTGCAGATATATGCCAAGGCACAAGATATGAGTCTGCAGGGCGCACTCTTCGACCTGTTTAAGAATTCCTATACCGCCAACCGCATAGAGTGGAGTGGTGGCGCTCTGAAGTACGACAACAACTTCATAAAGCCTGCCTCATGGGGTTTCGACCCTAACCATGTGGCGCTCAGCAATGTAGCATTGCGCATCGACTCACTGCGCTATGCTGGCAATGCACTCACCATGGCAGTTAATAAGTGCGCCATGAAGGAGCGTAGCGGGCTTAACGTGTTGTCGCTCACAGGCAATGTAGCTCTCGATACCACCCGCATCACACTGCCCAACCTGCAGCTCACAACACCCAACACCAAGCTCACTGCCAATGTCGACTTCGCATTCAACACTTTTGCCGAAAAGAATCCTGGCATAATGCGTATAAAGCTTGGTGGCTTCTTGGGCATAAACGATGTGAAGCCATTCCTCACTATGCTGCCTTATAAGAATGTGAGCAACCTGCCCAACCTGCCCATCCTTGTCAATGCCAACATAGATGGCAATATGGCAAGCATGACAATAGGCAATTGCCTATTGAAAATACCAGGCGTGTTCGATGTCAAGGCAAGCGGAAAGGCTCAAAATCTCAATTCTACGAATCGGCTGCGTGCCGACATAAATGTCGAGGCACACACACATCAGCTTGCCAAGATTGTGCAACCCATACTGCCCGAAACGGCAGAGATGGCTGGTCGACTGGGTGGCATCAGCGCCCATGCCAAGTTGCACGCCGATGGCACTCGCTATATAGCACAGTTTAAAGCCACACAAGGTAAGGGCTCGCTCAGTGGCAACGCCTCCATCAACACCCGCAACATGGCTTACAAGGCCGATATCGAAGCCAACCAACTCAATCTCAACAACTTCGCTCCTGGCAATGGATTGCAGCCATTCACAGGCACACTTACCGCCTATGGCACCGGCTTCGACATACTGTCGCCAAACACCAACCTCGAAGCCAGTGCCATAATCAGCAGCTTCGGCATCGACAACAAGACTCTTAGTGGCACCACCATTACAGCAAGCGCTCATAAGGGCGTGGGGCATGTGGCGCTCAATAGCAATAGCGACATCCTCAATGGCAATATCGACCTTGAGGCACTCATCAGCAAGCACAAGGTAGATGCCCGCCTGCTGCTCGACCTGGTGAATGCCGACCTCTATAAGATGGGCATCACCAGGCGCCCATTCTCCACCTCGCTCAAGTCCGATATCGAAATGAAGAGCGACCTTAACGAGCAGCATAGCGTGAGCGGCATGGTTAGCAACATTGTAATGCACGACTCCGCCAATGCCTATCGCCCAGAAAACATCATCATCGATGCCTTCACACGACACGATTCTACCTATGCCGCCGTCACCAGTGGCGACCTTACTCTGCGTCTTAAGGCTCACGGCTCATTAAGTCATGTAGCCGACCAGCTGGCAGCCATTGCCACTGAGACCGACAAGCAGCAGAAGGAGAAATACATAGACCAGCAACGCCTACGCGACCGCCTGCCAAAGCTGTCGTTATATATCGATGCCGGCAAATGCAACGTAGTGAGCAGAGCCATGAGTCGGTTTGGCTACAACTTCAAGAGCCTGTTTATGGACATGGCCGCTTCGCCGGCACAAGGCATCAACGGCACCATGAAGCTCGACTCCTTAGTGGCAAGCGGCGTGCGACTTGACACCATACGTCTGGCATTCCGTTCCGACTCCACGAAGATAGGATTCAACGGCGATGTCATCAACAACAAGCGCAACCCCCAATTCGTGTTCAATGCCTCGTTTCGCGGAGCATTCTATAAGCAGTCGCTATTCTTAGGCACCCGTGTGTTCGACGACAAGAACAAACTCGGTTTTGCCCTTGGTTTGCGTGCCAATATGGAGCCCGAAGGTGTGCGCCTTACACTTGGCGGCATCGACCCCGTGATAGGCTACAAAAAGTTTAAGGTAAACAAAGGCAACTATGTGTTCTTTGCCAACGACAGTAGGATAACTGCCGATATGAGTCTTCGTGCCGACGATGGCATGGGTGTGCGTGTCTACTCACCCGACAGCACCGATGCCCTGCAAGACATCACCATAGGTCTCACCCAGTTTGACCTTGCCAAGGTGTTGAAGGTAGTGCCCTATGCTCCTAATGTGTCTGGCATGCTCAACGGCGACTTCCACATTCTCAACAATGGCGATGGCGACTTGTCCATATCGTCATCGGTAGACATCGCTGCCATGAAATACGAAGGCTGCGATGTGGGCCATCTCTCGTCGGAATTCCTTTATACACCACGCGACAATGGTCGCGAACACATTGTCGATGGTACACTGTCGTTGGATGATATGGAGGTGTGCACTATCAGCGGTACCTACAATACCGAAGGAAAGGGCAACCTCGATGCCGAGCTCATGCTGCAACACACCCCATTGCTGTTGCTCAATGGCTTCATCCCCGACCATCTTATCAACTTCCGTGGCTATGCCGATGGTCATCTCACAGTGAAAGGCTCGCTCGACAATCCACATGCCAATGGCG
Source organism: uncultured Prevotella sp. (assembly GCA_934215545.1). GTDB lineage: Bacteria > Bacteroidota > Bacteroidia > Bacteroidales > Bacteroidaceae > Prevotella. The sequence goes on along the minus strand of CAKQAD010000029.1, from coordinate 10,575 downwards.
AACTGATGTTCGACAATGCCTATATCGCCTCAGAACCCTATGGCATTGAGATGCGAATGTGCGACGACATGGTGCGCATAAACGACAGCCGTATGCTGCTCGAAAACTTCCAACTGTTTGCCAACAATAACAGTCCGCTCACGCTCTATGGCTACTTCGACTTCCTCGATATGGCAAACATGTATCTTAACATAAAGGTGCGTGCCAACAACTATCTGCTCATCGACTCTAAGGAGAAGGCACGCTCTGAGGCGTTTGGCAAAGCCTATGTTAACTTCATTGGTTTGCTTGATGGCAAGCTCGAGGCAATGCGTGTGCGTGGCCGCCTTGATGTGCTCGGCAAGAGCGACATCACCTACATACTGCGCGACTCACCACTCACCACCGACAACCAACTCGACGGACTTGTGAAGTTTGTCGACTTCAGCGATAAGGAGACTGCCGTAGTGAAGCGTCCACAACTCGAAGGTCTCACCATGGACATCATGCTTAGCATCGACCAAGGCGCACATGTGCTCTGTGCCCTCAATGCCGACCAGTCGAACTATGTCGATATAATCGGTGGTGGCGATCTGCGTATGATCTACGACACTGTCGACGGCATACGCATATCTGGCAGATACACCCTCAATAGTGGCGAGATGAAATACTCGTTGCCCGTGATACCGCTGAAAACCTTCAATATACAAGACGGCAGCTACATCGAGTTCACAGGCGATGTTATGAATCCACGTCTCAACATCACTGCCACCGAAGAAAACAAAGCCACCGTTACCACCGATGGGCAGGGCGGACGCAGTGTCACCTTCCAATGTGGCGTGGTGATAACAAAGACCCTGCAAAACATGGGTCTGCAGTTTATCATCGATGCCCCCGACGACCAGCAGATACACAATGAACTGATGACGCAATCCTTGGAAAACAGAGGAAAGACCGCTGTCACCATGCTCACCACAGGCTTGTATCTTGCCGACGGAAACAACAGTGCCATGTCGCTCAACAGTGCCTTGAGTTCATTCCTCAACTCGCAAATCAATGCCATCTCAGGCAATGCCCTGCGCACCCTCGATCTATCGTTTGGCATGGACAATACCACACTCGGCTCCGGAATGGTGCACACCGACTACTCGTTCAAGTTCTCCAAGCGTTTCTGGAACAACCGCTTGCGCATCGTCATCGGTGGCAAGGTGTCGAGTGGTGCCGAGATAGAAAATCAGAACGACACCTTCTTCGACAATGTCACTTTTGAGTATCGCCTCTCAGAAAACTCCAATAAATATCTGAAGCTGTTCTACGACCGCGACAACTACGACTGGCTCGAAGGCTATGTAGAGCAGTTTGGAGGCGGTTTCATGTGGCGACGCAAGCTGCAGCATCTCGGCGATATTTTCCATCCTAAGCGAAGCCGCCTGGTGCTACCACCGATATTGCAAGACACCACATCGCTGAAGAGAACCGATGCTAACACTCAGAACATTAACAATGAAGACAATAAGTAAGATATACATCATAGTGCTATGCACCATGCTCCTCGCTGCCTGCTCCACCACACGCAGCGTGCCCGACGACGACCAGCTGTTCACTGGTCTTCGCAAGACGGTCTATGCCAACTATTTTCCTTGCGACCACTTCAATGCCACTCGCGAAGAGGTAGAGACAGCCCTTGCTACCGCTCCCAATGGCGCCATCTTCGGTAGTCCCTACTATCGTTTCCCATTCTCCTATCGCCTTGGCATATACAATGCCTTTGCCAATAGCGAGTCGGGCTTTGGCAAGTGGATGCGCAAAACATTCGGTAAGGGGCCTGTGCTTATGAGTGCCGTCAACCCACGACTGCACACACAGGTGGTGCGCGAGCTGCTCAGGTCGCGTGGCTACTTCGGTGGCTATGCCAACTATCTCGTTTTGCCCGATAAAAGTGGGCGTAAGGCAAAGGTAGAATACACCGTCAACTTCGGCGACCTGCATACCATCGACACCCTCACCTACAACAATTTTCCACCCGAAGCGCAGGCACTCATCGACTCCACTGCATCGCAGTCGTTGGTGAAGCATGGCTCGCCTTTCGATGTGTCGGTGCTCGAGGCAGAGCGCAGCCGTGTGTCTACGCTGCTTCGCAACAACGGCTATATCTACTATCAGCCAGCCTATGCCACCTATCTTGCCGACACCACCGACATGGAGCTTGGTGCCAATGTGCGCCTTCAATATGCCGACAGCCTGCCCGATAGAGTAGGGCGCAAGTGGTACATCGGACGCATCAATCTCGAAATGCGCAAGACAGCCGTTGAACAGCTCAACGACACACTAAAGCGTCGTAACTACACCATTATATATAATGGCAAGCGCCCGCCGATGCGCCGTAGCGTTATTACCCGCGACATGAAGCTCCGCCCCAAGCAACTCTATAGCTACGACAACTATCAGCAAACCATCAATACACTCACAGCCAAAGGACTCTTTTCGAGAGTCGACCTCAACTTCGCACCACGCGACACATCTGCCACCTGCGACACACTCAATATGACCATCAACTGCGTGTTCGACAAGCCCTACGATGTGTATGTAGAGGCCAACCTTGTGGGAAAGACCACCGGACGTGTGGGTCCGGGTCTCACCCTTGGTTTTGCCAAACGCAACGCCTTCCGTGGTGGCGAGAAACTCTCTGTCAATCTCAATGGCTCTTACGAGTGGCAGACCGGTCACAACTCCGATGGCTCCAGCTCAAAGCTCAACTCCTACGAGTATGGTGGCGATGTGTCGGTAGAGATGCCACGCCTGCTGTTTATCAATGGTCTGATGCGCAAGATACGCCGTCATCGTCGTGCCAAGGGCAAGACGGTGTCGCGCTATTATGCCACACCCACCACCCTTGTCAAGGCATCGAGCAATGTAATCAACCGCTCAGGCTTCTTCAAACGCCACATCGTGTCGGGTGAGCTCACCTACACCCTGCAGCCCAATGCCACAAGCATGCACCAGTTTTCGCCACTCATTCTGCAATATGAGTATATGCAGAAGACCACTGCCGCCTTCGACGAAGTGCTCTCACAAAGCCCATATCTGCAGATTTCTATGAGCGACCAGTTTGTGCCCAAGATGCGCTACACCTACACACGCCAGTCGCCATCATCCTATCGCCACCCCATCTACTGGCAGACCACCATCAGCGAAGCAGCCAACATCCTCTCGGCATGCTATGCCGTGTTTGGCGAGAAGTGGAGCGACAACGGAAAAACTATGTTTAAGAACCCCTATGCACAGTTCTTCAAGATAGAGACCGATTTGCGCAAGACATGGCAGGTGTCCGAACACGCACAACTCGTGGGCCATGTCAATGCCGGTGTGGTATGGGCCTATGGCAATGCAAGCTCCGCACCTTATAGCGAGCAGTTCTATGTTGGCGGTGCCAACAGCATCCGTGCCTTCAATGTGCGCAGCATCGGTCCTGGACAGTACTACACCAATGAGTCGCGACTGTCGTACATGGATCAGACCGGCGACATCAAGTTTCAAGCCAATCTTGAGTATCGTCCACGTCTGTTTGGCAATCTCTATGGCGCTCTCTTCCTCGATGCTGGCAACGTATGGGCTATGCACGATGATAGCTATCGCACAGGAGCCAAGTTTCAGTTAAAGAACGTGCTCAAGGAGATGGCACTCGGCACCGGCATCGGCATACGCTACGACCTTGAATTCTTCGTACTTCGTGTCGACTGGGGCGTAGGCTTGCATGTGCCATACAAGACAGGCTTCTACAATTTCGACCATTTCAAAGACAGCCAGAGCCTTCACTTCGCCATAGGCTATCCGTTCTGATGCCCAGCTGATGCCCAGCCTTCAATAAAAAGGATAAGATTTTTTTGTTAATATCACAGTAATTTGTTACTTTTGTGATGTTTAAACAAGCAAAGTGAAAATACATTATCGCCTGTAGGCATGCATAATAAGCTAATGTATGCACCATCAGGCAGATATAGATATTAACAACTAACATAATAATTGCATATGAAACCAACCCTTTTTCTGCTCGCTGCAGGCATGGGAAGCCGCTATGGTGGCTTGAAGCAGCTCGACGAACTTGGTCCTCACGGAGAGACCATTATGGATTACAGCATCTACGATGCTATCAATGCTGGATTTGGCAAACTGGTGTTTGTTATCCGCAAAGATTTTGAAGACGACTTCCGTCGCATTGTTCTCTCTAAGTATGAGGGTCATATTCCTTGTGAACTCGTGTTCCAGAGCATCGATGCCCTTCCTGAGGGCTTTACATGTCCTGAGGGCCGCACCAAGCCATGGGGCACCAACCACGCACTTCTCATGGGTAAGAGCGTCATCAACGAGCCTTTTGCAGTGCTCAACTGCGACGACTTCTACGATCGTGATGCCTTCCGTGTAATGGGCAAGTGGCTCAGCGAATTGCCAGAAGGTTCAACAGGCAAGTATGCTATGGTAGGTTTCCGTGTTGGCAACACCCTTTCAGAGAGCGGTACAGTGAGCCGTGGCGTATGCGAGAACGATGCCAACCATCATCTCACATCTGTTGTGGAGCGCACCAAGATACAGCGTTTCGACGGCGTGGTTAAGTATCTTGCCGACGATGGCGAGACATGGGTAGAGATTCCTGACACCATACCAGTATCAATGAACTTCTGGGGCTTTACTCCCGACTATTTCCAGCACAGCGAAGACTACTTCAAGTCGTTCCTCTCTGACCCCAAGAACATGGAAAACCTCAAGAGCGAGTTCTTCATCCCATTGATGGTCGACAAGCTCATCCATGACGGCACTGCCACCTGCGAGGTTCTCGACACCACCAGCAAGTGGTTTGGCGTTACCTATCCAGAGGATCGTCCAGACGTAGTGGCAAAGTTCCAGAAACTTGCCGACGACGGCGTTTATCCTGCCAACATGTTTTAATATGCTGACAACTGATTAGACATCATTAATCATTAGCAATAATAAATCATTATCATAAACAAAAATCCCGCTATCACCGTTTGGTGGTAGCGGGATTTTGTTTATGACAGTGAGTCAGTGTTTTTACCCTTATTTCACAGTAATCTCGTCGGTGAATAACCATCCACCATCTTCAGTAGTGCTACCCTGTATATGAATGTAGCGGGCACGATCCTTGCCCTTCCATTCCAAGGTGCGGAATCCCAGTTGCAGATAGCGGTCCACCTCCCAATTCTTGCAATACACCTCTTTGAATGTCTTGCCATCTTCGCTGATAGAAATCTTATATTCTGATGGGAAGAACACCCATGCACCATAGCTCTGCATGAAGTCTGCCGACACCGATGAGATGCTCTTCACGCTACCCAGGTCGAGTGTCAGATCCAAGCAATAACCCTTATTGCCGAGGAATCCTTGCCACTTGCCATCGTTATATGTCCATCCACCATGCTGTCCGTCAACGAGAGTCTGGTCGCCCTGTGCCTTATACTTATCCTCATAACGATGGTTGAATATAATCTTGCAGCCTAAAGCCTTATGCTTGTATTTGCGCAGCGACTGTGGACGCTGTCCACGCTCATGTTTCAGGTCGAAGGTGTTCACCCCCTGCTTGTTCAGAGCCGCAATCTCTTTCAGTGCACGCTGGCGGAACTCCGGATAGTCCTTCTTTGCAGTGCCGTTCCATCCAATCTCCGCAATAGCCAAGGCACGCGGATAGAGCATATACTCAGCATGCTCAGCAGTAGGAATATACTCAGTCCAGAGGTTAGCCTGCACACCAGTTATCTTGCTACGCTCAGCCTCAGGCAAGTCTTCGCCTGGAATATAGCTATACACCTTTTCCAGTGGCAGGTATCCGCCGATAGCCTCCGGCTGTGAGTCGGGAGCATCCTGGTAAGCATCCAGATAGCAGTAGGCACCAGGCGACAGCACCACGTCATAGCCATGCTCTATAGCCTCGTGCGCCTTCTCTGTGCCACGCCACACCATCACGGTAGTGTTGCTCGATAAGTTGCCAGCAATCACCTCGTCCCATCCCACGAGCTGTCTGCCGTGGTCGCCAAGGAATTTTCCGAAATGCGCAATCAGATGCGCCTGCAGTCCGTTCTTGTCGGTGCCCAGTTCCTTCATCTTCTTCTGGCACAGTGGGCATGAAGGCCACGACAACTTATCCGCTTCGTCGCCACCCACATGAATATATTTCGAAGGGAACACATCCATCACCTCTTTAAGCACATTCTCCAGGAAGTCGTAAGTAGCCACGCTACCAGGGCAGAAGTCCATCTGTTTGTAAGGTTCATGAGTGCACGACAGCTCAGGATAAACGGCGAGCACCTCGGCAGAGTGTCCAGGCATCTCTATCTCTGGCACTATAGTAATGCCACGCTCTGCAGCATACGCCACCAGGCCACGCAACTCATCTTGTGTGTAGTAGCCACCATAAGCTTCTGGAGTGCCCTCTTCCACATACTGGCTGCCATTCTTTCCCCATTCCTTCCATGACGCTTCCTTGCGCCATGCCGCCATCGAAGTGAGTCGTGGGTAGCGCTTTATCTCCATGCGCCATCCAGCAGCATCTGTAAGATGCAGATGCAGGCGGTTGAACTTATATTGCGACATTACATCAATCTGCTTCTTCAAGAAACTTATAGGCTGGAAGTGTCTCGACACATCGAGCATTATAGAGCGCCAGCGATAGGCAGGTGCATCGTTCACATCACACGCCATGATGCCCTTCTTTGTAGATAGCTGCTTGATAGTCTGCCAAGCATAGCGGAAGGCATCTGCCGAAGCTGCGCTAATCACGATGCTGTCGGTTGTTACATGCAGCTTGTAAGCCTCTGCCGAAGTAGCATTGTTAAGCATTTTGTAGCAAATCACCTTCTTAGCATTGTCGGCATGGCGTTCCTGCCATTTGCGTGAGTAGATGTTGTCGGCGGCATCGCCAGCTTCATTAACAATCTTCACCGCCTTAGCGTTAGTGTCGAAAGAACCCTTGGCAGCAGCAAACGACTTTGGCTTAGGCAATAGATTTTGCGCTTGTGCCGGCATGCTTAAAAGCATGACACCGAATAGCGCATGTAGAATCTTTGAGTTGTACATTGGTAAATCGGATTTTTTATAATTGTTTCTATTCTGTTTTGTTAGTATTCGTCTCCAACACGGCGAGAATATCATCGCCATATTTCTCCACCCTCACTTTTCCCATTCCGGGAATCAGACACATAGCCTCCTTGTCTGTAGGCAGCATATTTGCAATGCCCACAAGCGCCTTTGTCGTCATTATCACATAAGCCGGCACATTCGCAGCCATAGCCCTTTTGCGTCGCCACTCCGTGAGCGCCTTCAGCACCTCAGGGTGCATACACTCATCGTCGGTGTTGCCCTTTGTTGTGCCCTTTGTTTTAGCTGTCGCCTTTGTTGTTGCCGAATGGTTGCCATCCTCATTGCTCTGTGTAGATGGAGTAGTGGTAGAGTCGGTTTTGCCTGCCAGTGCCAAGGCCCGCTTATGCAAGAAGTCGCTGAGCTTAAATCCATTGGTGCTTACATGGCTCAGCAAGAAATATTTCTGCTGCGCCACCTCTTTAAGGTTGCCAAACAACTCGTTCACTGCAGCTTTCACCTCCTTATTGTCCGTCTTTATGGTAGTTTTGTCAATAAGTCCTATCACATCCGACAACTTACGGGCAAAGTAAGCCGCTCCTTTTGTAAGCCTAACCTGCAGCTCAGCATCCTCATCATAATGCTCGTTGGCAATCACCATTCTGCTATACTGCAGTTTAAATGTCTCCGCCACATCGAGCATATCCTTTCGCACAGCATCTGTCCGCACTGCATATTCCGCTATAAGCTTAGGGAAAGAACGCTTAAAATGGTCGCGCAGCAATGTCGTCATCCTGCTGACGGCATTGAACAGCGTGCGGAAGTCGAACAATTCTATCAGCATCGACAGATAGTAGTCGCGCTGCAACATCTGCATCTGCTCATTGCTTGGCATATGAGCCGGAGCCTCTTGAATATATTGGTCCACCGCCGTGTCGCGTATTATTGCTGTGCGTGGCAGCGGAGCACTAAGCACCATACCCTCGAGTGTTCGGCAGCGGCTTAGTGCCACATACGTCTGTCCGTGTGTGAATGCAAACTGAACATCTATTATAGCTCGGTCGAAGGTAAGCCCCTGGCTCTTATGCACCGTGATGGCCCATGCTGTCTTCACTGGAAACTGCTTGAAGGTGCCTTCCACTTCCTCAGTTATCTCCTTTGTTTTCTCGTCGAGCACATAGCGTGTGTTCTCCCATGTTTCCATTTCCACGTCGATGCTCATCTCCATACCGTTAGGCATCACCTCGAACCCATTGCTGCCTATCGCCGTCACCGTGCCAATCATACCATTATAGAAGCGTTTGGCAGCCGACGAGTCGTTCTTCACGAACATCACCTGCGCCCCCTTCTTTAGGTGTAGTGTTTGGTCGGTAGGAAACAACATCTCCGGATATTTACCCTTTATCTCGGCATTGTATGTAAATTCCTCGTAAGGCAGCATCGCCAACTGCTTGTCGTTGATTCGTTGCGCCTGGGCATTATGTGTGGTCAGTCGTATGTAGCCCTCCGAGGCACCAGGCTGGAAGTTAGGAATATACCTTGAGTTAAGCACCTTTAGCGTATTCTCATCAGCAAGATTGTCGCGCACCTTATTCAGTATGTCCACGAACAACTTGTCGCTCTGCCTATACACATGCTTCAGCTCTATTATAGCATATCGAGTGTCCTGCAATGCATGCGATGAGAAGAAGTAAGGCGTGTCGTAATAACGGCTCAGCATCTGCCAATCCTCATCCTTCGCCACAGGCGCCAGTTGCCCCAGGTCGCCAATCATCACCATCTGCACACCCCCAAACGGCAGTTTGTTCTTGCGAAACCTCTTCAGCACGCTATCCACCGCATCCAGCAAGTCGGCACGCACCATCGATATCTCGTCGATCACAAGAGTATCTATCGACTGTATCATCTTGATTTTGTTCTTGCCAAACTTGTTTTGCGCCTCCTTGCTCTTATATTTTGCGTTTGGAATGAATGGTGCAAACGAGAGTTGGAAGAAAGAGTGAATCGTCACGCCATTGGCATTGATGGCAGCAATACCCGTAGGCGCAACCACGACTATTCGCTTAGCCGACTCCTCTCTGAGCCGTCTAAGAAACGTCGTCTTACCCGTGCCAGCCTTACCAGTGAGAAACAGATTCGTATTTGTCGATTCTATTATCTCCCACGCCCTGCTGATATCTTCGTTGTTGATTATATGGTTTGATTGCATTGTTAGTTGTTAAGGTGGTATCTGCTGAGGTGCAGTCTATCTTATGCAAAGATAGTGCAAACCGAATGCAGAAAATCAAGTGTACTTGAATATTCTGCTGAGGTGCAGCCTATCTTATGCAAAGATACGCAAATTATATCACATTGCCAACACCATAAATTAATATTGACCAATATCAATCTCAATTATTTTGCTGCCCCACACTTTCTCATTAACTTTGCATCGTGTCACATTGTTTCAGGTTAGGTAACACATCATGTAATACATAATATTTAACATCTTAATATTTAAGAAGAAGATATGATAAAGGCTTTGTTCTTTGACGTCGACGGCACCCTTGTAAGTTTCGACACCCATCAAGTGCCAGAATCTACCATCGCTGCGTTGCGTGCAGCCCGTCAGAATGGTGTGAAGATATTCACAGCCACCGGTCGTCCCCGCCAGTTGCTCAACAATATCTATGATGTAGAGCCCCTTATGGATGGCTATATCCTTGCCACGGGTGCCCAGTGCACCTATGGCGATGTCACTGTGCGCGAAGACCTTATCCCCACCGCCTCAGCCACCACCATCGTGCGTTATTGCGAGAGCCACGGCATTCCCGTTGTCGTTGTAGGCAAGACCGACATACAGATAGTCAATCGCAACGCCACCGTCGACCGCGTGTTCTACGAACTCCTAAAAGTCGACTACAATAAGTTCGATGTCCCCGTCGATGAGGTTATAGAGCAAGGCATACTGCAAATCACCCCCTTCCTCACTGAAGACGAGGAGAGCCTCATCATGCCTCAGCTGCAAGGCTGCACCTCAGCACGCTGGCATCCAGCCTTCTGCGACATCACCTCCGCCTCTGCCGACAAAGCCAATGGCATCAAGGCCATCGCCCAGTACCTCGGCATCGACATCAGTGAAACCATGGCATTCGGCGATGGCGGCAACGACATCACCATGCTTGCCACTGCAGGCGTTGGAGTGGCAATGGGCAATGCCCTCGACAAAGTCAAAACCCATGCCGACTACGTCACCACCACAGTCGACGATGACGGAGTGCTCCATGCCCTGCGGCATTTTGGCATAATTTAGTGGCATATTCTTGTTGATATTATATTTTTTTGAAAAAACACACTTAAATATTTGGTGGTGTCAAAGAAAAGTCATACCTTTGCACTCGCAATTCAGAAGTAAGCCCATTGCGGAATACTTTTCGAGATTGTAAAAGGTAATATTAATATCGCGGAGTGGAGCAGTTGGTAGCTCGCCAGGCTCATAACCTGGAGGTCGCATGTTCGAGTCCTGCCTCC
>CAKQAD010000028.1 GCA_934215545.1 uncultured Prevotella sp. | reverse complement strand
TCTTTGTCATGTGCATGATCTGAGCACGCAGCGGAGCCATACCAGCACCACCACCAATCCAAATCATCTCCTTGCCAGAAGTGAAGTTAGGATGGAAGTCGCCATAAGGACCTGACATGGTTACCTTGTCGCCTGGCTTCAGAGAGAAGATGTAGCTCGAGGCAATGCCAGTGGGCACATTCTGGAAGCCCACCTGTGGGCGTGGCAAGAATGGTGTAGTGGCAATACGCACGGTAAGGGTTATGATATCGCCCTCGTCAGGATAGTTGGCCATTGAGTAGGCACGCACTGTAGGCTCGGGGTTGTGAGCCTTAAGCGAGAAGATGTTGAACTTCTGCCATGCGCCGATATACTCATCGCCGATAAGCGACTTGTCGAAGTCTTTATCGTAGTCGATGCAATCATAAGCAGGAATCTTAATCTGTGCATAAGAACCAGGCACGAAGTCCATGTGTTCGCCAGGAGGCAGCGCTACCTTAAACTCTTTGATAAACGACGATACGTTCTTGTTGGAGATAACCTCGCACTCCCATTCCTTGACGCCCATAACAGAGTCGGGCACCTTGATTTTCATGTCCGACTTCACCTTGCACTGGCAGCCAAGACGCCAATTGTCCTTTATCTGCTTGCGGGTGAAGTGTGGCTTCTCAGAGTCGAGGATTTCGCCGCCGCCCTCAAGCACCTGCACCTTACACTGGCCGCAGCTCGCCTTGCCGCCGCATGCCGATGGCAGGAAGATGCCGTTCTCGTTGAGTGTAGTCATGAGCGATGAGCCCTGGGGCACGTTGATGGTCTTGTCGCCATTGATTTCGATGTTGACATTGCCGCTCGGGCTGAGATATTTCTTTGCCACGAGCAGAATGACTACCAAGAGGAGTATCACCACAAGGAATACTCCGATACTTGCTAATATAAATTCAGTGTTCATAATATTGGGTATTCCTTTTAATTACATTTTAAGTCCTGAGAAGCACATCATGGCCATTGCCATGAGGCCTACGGTGATGAAGGTGATGCCCAGACCCTGCAATGGCTTTGGCACATCGCTATACTGCAGCTTCTCGCGGATGGCACCCATTGCCACGATGGCGAGAGTCCAGCCGATGCCGCTGCCAAGGGCGTAGACGATGGCGTCGACTACGCTGCCAATGTATTGCGAATTGGATGGGTCGAGGTTGATGCGCTGCTGCATGAAGAGTGAGGCTCCCATGATGGCGCAGTTCACAGCGATAAGTGGCAGGAATATACCCAACGACGCATAGAGCGAAGGTGAATACTTCTCTACTATCATCTCTACGAGCTGCACGATGCCAGCAATAACGGCAATGAAGAGGATGAAGCTCAGGTATGAGAGGTCGATGCCGAGGATGCCGCTCTCGCTAAGCACCTTGGTCTGCAACAGATAGTCGACAGGCACAGTGATGAGCAATACGAAGGTCACGGCAAGACCTAATCCTAATGATGTCTTCACATTCTTCGACACGGCAAGGAACGAACACATGCCAAGGAAGAAGGCGAATATCATATTGTCCACAAAGATGGACCGGAAGAAAAGGCTTATTATATGTTCCATTGTTTCTCTTTAGTTGTTTTCCTTATAAAAGTAAGCTCTGTGTATCCAAATGACGCAGCCAAGCAGGATGAGTGCCATGGCTGGCATTGTCATCATACCATTGTTGATATAGCCGGCATCGTAGAAGCTCTGTGGAATAAGCTGAAAACCGAGCAGACTGCCACGGCCCAAAAGCTCGCGCAAGCCGCCAACAACAACGAGGATGTAGGCATAGCCTAAGCCATTGCCCACGCCGTCGAGGAACGATGGCCAAGGCTTGTTTTGCATGGCGAAGGCTTCAAGACGACCCATGAGGATACAGTTGGTGATGATAAGACCCACATAGACAGAGAGCTCTACGCTGACGTCGTAGACGAAGGCTTTGAGTATCTGGCTTACTATGGTAACGAGAGCCGCCACTACCACCAGCTGCACGATGATACGGATGCGGTTAGGGATGGTGTTGCGAATAATTGAGATGATAACATTGGCGAATGCTGTAATCACCGTCACGGCAAGACCCATAACGATGGCTGGCTTGAGCTGCGAGGTGACGGCAAGCGCCGAGCAGATGCCAAGCACCTGAACAAGGATGGGGTTGTCGAGGTTCAGAGGATTGGTGAATGCTGCTTTATTGTCTTTTGAAAACAAACTCATAATCGGTTTTCCTCCTTATTTAGATGTTAAGAATTTAGAGTATTGTGCAAGACATGTCTGGAGCATCTCGCTCACACCGTTAGAGGTGAGGGTGGCTCCGGTCACGGCATCGCACTGTGTCAGAGAGTCGGTTTTCTCGCTGTGCTTGAGAACCGAGAGGGCTATGCCTGGCTTGCCGGCGGCAAAGAGGTGCTTGCCCTTAAACTGGGCTTGCCATGTGCGTGAGTCTTTGATTTCGGCACCCAGACCTGCTGTTTCGCTTTCGTGATTGAAGTAAGCTCCATACACTGTCTGCTTGTCGGCATTAAGTGCCACATAGCCGCTGATGCCACCCCAAAGGCCCATGCCATATACGGGAATTACATATTTGGTCTGTCCGTCTACATTGCACTCGTAAAGAGCAAGGCGGCCTGCCTTGGTGTCGGCGCTGGTGCACTTGAAGCCGGCTTCGGTGCCGCCCTTAGTGCCTGGGATCAGGGTGTTGCCGTTAGCATCGATGATATTGTCGGCCACCACTACCTTATTATATGTAGCAGCTGCTTCATCGCCATCGATGTCGCGGATATTGAGCGAAGTGAGTATCTGCTTCTTCTTGTCGAGTGCCACATTCTCGTCTTGCTGCGGCTTGAGGGCTGAAGACACGAATGCCAGCAAGAATGCCACGATAACGACTATAACGGCAGAATATCCTATGGTGTAGGCATTTGAACTGGTGTTCAATCCTTTCTTCTTTGTTTCTTCCATATTCTGATTGTGTTATTTGTTTGTTAAACGCTTCAGTCGCTTTGAGATGTTCTTCTGCACTACACAGTAGTCGATGAGCGGAGCGAACATGTTCATAAAGAGGATGGCGAGCATCATGCCTTCAGGATAACCGGGGTTCATAACGCGGATTATCACTGCCATGATGCCGATGATGGCGCCGTAGTAGAACTGACCGCAGCGGGTGCGGGCAGAGGTGACGGGGTCGGTGGCCATGAACACGGCACCGAAGCAGAAGCCGCCGAGCACAAGGTGCTCATACCATGCAATAGGGGTCATGCCGATTGCCTCGAAGAGGTAGGCTGTGGCTGCACCGCCAACAAACACGCTGAGCATGGTGCGCCAAGAAGCGATGCCTGTCCAAAGGAGGATAACAGCGCCTATGGCAATGGCGATGACGCTGGTCTCACCGATAGAACCGGGAATGAAACCGCACACCATGTCGCAAAAACTGCTTGCCACAGGAGCATTCTGTGCTATCTCACCAAGTGGTGTGGCGCAAGTGAAGGAGTCGGGGAGTGTATTGCCAAGACCGAAGATACTGTCGCTTGCCACCCATACGGCGTCGCCCGACATCTTGGTTGGGTAAGAGAAAAAGAGGAATGCGCGTGTGATAAGAGCCACGTTGAAGATGTTCATGCCTGTGCCTCCGAATATCTCCTTGCCGATAATCACGGCAAATGCCACTGCTATTGCCAGCGCCCAAAGCGGGCAGCCCACAGGAATAATCAGCGGGATGATGATGCCCGACACAAGGAAGCCTTCCTGAATTTCTTCGCCCTTCCACTGTGCCCAGGCAAACTCAATGCCTAAGCCCACTACATAGCTGACGATAATCTTTGGAAGCACCTGAAGGGCACCATATATAAACATTGTGAAGAATGAGGCATCGGCCAATGTGCCTGCTGCCTTATAGTTCTGATATCCCACATTATACATGCCAAACAGCAGGGCTGGAAGCAGGGCTATCACCACAAAGCTCATGATGCGCTTTGAGTCGATGGCGTCGTGAATGTGTACGCCCGTCTTCGATGTCTGGTTTGGCACAAATAGGAAAGTCTCGAAGCCATCGAACACGCTACGCAGCGCATGCAGCTTGCCGCCTTGCTCAAAATGTGGCTTCACATCGTTAAGATATTTTCTTAGAAAATTCATACTTTCGCTTTGTAATTAAATTAATGCTATGCATTCTCCTTGCGGAGCATGTCGAGTCCTTGGCGCACAATGTGCTGGAGCTCAAGCTTAGAGCTGTCGACAAACTCTGCCAAGGCGAAGTCTTCGGGCGACACTTCATAGATGCCAAGCTGCTCCATGCTGTCGATGTCGCCAGCGATGATGGCCTTCACGAGATATTCGCCGTAGATGTCCATTGGGAGCACACGATCATACTCGCCGCTCATTATCATGTGGCGCTCGCCGCCCTTGATGCGTGCATCGAGGTTGTAGGCGCGCTTCTTGCCGAAGAGCCACGACAGATAGCTGCGGCTTACGGAGAAGTCGTTGGTGCGGGGGAGTATCCAGCCGAGCATCTCGTCGACATCGTCGCCTTCAGGGATGGCGGTGAGCTCTGAGGTGTGAGCACCTACAAAGTCGGCGATGGTGCTCTTGCGACCCGTGAGCGGATTGCCATTGATAAGGCGCACATGATCTGTGCTTTTAAGTCTGCCACCAAGGGCGCTCTCTATGGTCTGACCAACGAGCACTTCTGTATAGGCTGGCTCACTGATCTGGCTGCCTGCCACTGCCACAAGACGACGCAAGTCGACCTTGCCAGTGTTGAAAAGGCGACCGAAGAATATAACTGCTGTAGGATCGACTGTCCACACTACCTCACCCTTGTTTACCGGGGCTACATGGTTCACCTGCACGCCTACGTTGCCGGCAGGACATGGACCATCGAACACGGTGGTCTCTACATCCTTAGCGGCTGTGAGAGCCGACGACTGCTGGCTGGCGCCAATGCCAAGGTGTACGGGGGCAACCTTCGACAGGGCGGTAAGACCAGTCTGGAAATCGTGCTCGTTGCCTTCGAGCTCATACTCAAAGTCGCCAGCAAGGGGCATGTCGCGAAGCGCACTCACGAAGATGGCACGTGGAGCAACATCAGGAGTGGTAGACACAGCATAAGGCAGCTGGTTGATATAGCCAAACAAGCCTGCCTCGAGCAGAGCATTTACCACGGCTTCGCCATTGAGCGAAGCTACATCCTTCTTACCGAAGTCTGCATACTGCTGAACACTATCAGCATCTACCACCACACGGAGAACCTTGCGGCGGTCGCCTCTGACCACAGCCGACACTACTCCACTGACGGGCGAAGCAAACTTGACGTCTGTGTGTCGCTTATTGACAAACAGAGCATCGCCCGCCTTTACTTTGTCGCCCTCACGGACAACCACCTTGGGAGTAACGCCAACAAAGTCATCAGGTACAAGAGCATATTGAACACCTGCCTTCGATGAGAACTTCTGCTTTGCAGCCTTTCCCACCAAATTAATGTCCAAGCCCTTACGTAACTTAATTACATTTGCCATAAATATTATAAATGATAAAAATTTTCGATTGCAGAAAGAAGCATTGCAAAAAACAATTTTTGCAACACCTCAATTTGCTTACAAAATTAGCAAAATTTCGGGTATTCAAGGCAAAAAGATACCGTTTTCTTTAATTATGAGTACCTAAAAATGCATCATAACAGCAGAAATCCTTTGTAATGTCATGCCGACTTGACAAAATGGCATGGCAAAATGTGGATGCAACCTTTTTTTACTTTCTTTAATTGCCATATATGAAAAGAAAAAGCTAACTTTGCAGGCAACATCGATTAAAAAACTAATTTGTTATGGTTAAAATCACTTTTCCCGATGGCACTGTACGTGAATACGAACAGGGCGTAACGGGGTTACAAATCGCCGAGAGCATTTCGCCGGCTCTCGCCCGCAACGTTGTATCTTGCGGTGTCAATGGCGAAACCGTGGAGCTCAACCGTCCTATCAACGAGGATGCAACTATCGCTCTCTATAAGTTCGAGGACGAGGAAGGCAAACACACTTTCTGGCACACTTCGGCTCACTTGCTCGCCGAAGCACTCAAGGAATTATATCCTGGCATACAGTTCGGATTTGGACCAGCTGTAGAAAACGGATTCTTCTATGATGTAATGCCTAAGGAAGGCGACGTTATCTCTGAAAACGACTTCCCAAAAATCGAGGCTAAGATGAAAGAACTCGCCAAGAAAAACGAGCCTGTAGTGCGCAGAGAAGTGCCTAAGGCTGAAGCGCTTGCCGAATTCAAAGCCGATGGACAGAACTATAAGTGCGAGCATATCGAGGAAGACCTCGAGGATGGCTCTATATCTACATACACACAGGGCAACTTCACCGACCTCTGCCGTGGCCCGCACCTCATGAGCACCGGAGCTATCAAGGCAGTGAAGATTACAAGTGTGGCTGGCGCCTTCTGGCGCGGCGATGCCAAGCGCGACCAGATGACACGTATCTATGGCATCTCGTTCCCTAAGAAGAGCATGCTCGACGAATATCTGCAAATGCTCGAAGAGGCTAAGAAGCGCGACCATCGTAAAATTGGCAAGGAGATGGAACTCTTCATGTTCTCCGACCGTGTGGGCAAGGGATTGCCTATATGGCTGCCAAAGGGCACCGACCTGCGCCTGCGCCTGCAGGAGCTGCTACGCAAGCTGCTTAAGCCTTACAACTATCAGGAGGTTATCACTCCAGGCATCGGCGGCAAGAGCCTCTACGTTACATCAGGCCACTATGCTCACTATGGCAAGGATGCATTCCAGCCTATACACACTCCTGAAGAGGACGAGGAGTATATGCTCAAACCGATGAACTGCCCTCACCACTGCGAAGTTTATGCACGTAAACCACGTTCATACAAGGATCTGCCTCTGCGCATCGCTGAATTTGGCACTGTGTTCCGCTACGAGAAGAGTGGCGAGCTGCACGGACTCACTCGTGTGCGCACATTTACACAGGACGATGCACACATCTTTGTACGCCCAGATCAGGTGAAGAAGGAGTTTGAGAATATCATCGACATAATCCTGAAGGTGTTCGGAATATTCGGATTCGAAAACTATGAGGCACAGATTTCTCTGCACGACCCTAAGGACACTGAGAAATATATCGGTAGCGAAGAGATTTGGGCTGAATCAGAGAACGCCATCCGTGAGGCTTGCCGTGAGAAGGGTCTTGAGGTGCGCGAGGAGGTTGGCGAAGCTGCATTCTATGGCCCTAAGCTCGACTTCATGGTGAAGGATGCTATCGGACGCCGTTGGCAGTTGGGAACAATCCAGGTAGACTATAACCTGCCAGAACGATTCAAGCTTGAATATACTGCAGAAGACAACTCTAAGAAGACACCAGTGATGATTCACCGTGCACCATTTGGTTCGCTCGAGCGATTCACTGCTGTTCTTATAGAACACACTGCAGGCCACTTCCCATTGTGGCTCACTCCCGACCAGGTGGCAATCCTGCCTATCTCGGAGAAATACAACGAGTATGCAAAGCAGGTGCAGAGCTACTTCAACTCTGTAGGCGTGCGCGCACTGCTCGACGACCGCAACGAGAAGATTGGACGCAAGATTCGCGACAACGAGTTGAAGAGAGTGCCTTACATGGTGGTGGTAGGCGAGAAAGAGGCTGCCGAAGGACTGGTGTCTATGCGTAAGCAGGGCGGCGGCGAGCAGGCCACTATGACCAAGGAGGAGTTTGCACAGCGCATCAACGACGAAGTGGCTGAGCAACTGAAACTGGCTGCAGAATAATATCAGCACATAATACTTTTTAAAATAAATAAAAGCTACCCATAGGTAAACACAATCAATCATTGTGCATGACCTATGGGTAGCTTTTTTTGTGTTTGTTAGAATTTAAGCCTCAACTGCACACTCATATCTGCCATATACGACTTGTCGATGCGCTGATAGGAGCTGGAGATATGGTCGCGGTCGAAATATTTTGTGAGCCCAACTTTACATATCATCATTGCAGTCTTGCCAATGTCTACTCTGCCAAATATGGTGCCGCGCATGCCTTTGCCATAGAACATTGTGGAAGAAAAGCTATAGAGCAAGCCTCGCTCGTAGGCGTATAAACGACTGTCGTAGTCGTGGGTGCGGAAATAGGCAGCAGTGGCAGCAAGGGTGAGCAGACGGTTCTTATAACCTATAGTCTGCATAAGCATCCACCCCATGCTGTCAATGGTAGTGCGGCATAGGGTGCCATCGGCTTGGGTACTGCCCACGATGTGGAGTCCCGCGTATTGGAATGCTAATCGTGCCTTGTGCTCATATTTGTTGATTAGCAGTGGTTGCTTGGTAGCAGCCACTACATGGTCTTGCTGCCTGATGTGCATGCGATAACTGCCCAAGAGTTTCATGCTCGGTGTGAGGGTGTAGGATGCCTGCAACTTGGTGTCGATGGCATGCGACGAGGTGGACACTCTATAACGTGCCCAAGGAAAATAGGCATAGTCGGCATAGGCAAGCAACGACAGACGCGAAGTAGGTTGCCATGTGGCACCCAAATATAGTCCGCTCTCGTTCTGCACCCTGCCGCCCTCGCTAAACGAGGCACTAAACAACGAATGATAGCGATAGGAATAGTAGCGCTGTATGGCTGTGAGGGTGAGCGATGACAATGGTGTATATGCTATAGTATTGATAGTGGCAACGCCATAGTTCTTGTTGATTGCCGTCTCGCCATGAATGTTGAGGCAATGGTTTTGATAGCCATAATTGGCACTGACATTCAGGAAACGTTTGCCTGCAGGATAATAGCGACGATACAGTTGCGAAGTCTTGGGCTGAAGTAGACGGTTCAAGGAAGTGTAAACGGCAGTGGCACCCAGCTGAAATCCATTGTTGCGCCACGCTATGTTGCCGCCAGTGGTCAGCTGCTGTGTGTTATGCTTGCGCAACAGCTCGCTCTCGGTGCGATGGTAGCCGGTGTGAAGCAGAGTGGATATATTGCCATTGGAGTCGAGAGTGGCATCCACGGGGCGGAAAGAGAAGAATGTAGTGATGTCGAAATGGCGCAAGGGGGTAAGGGTGATGGCTGCGCCTTGCAGATAGTAGGCGTCGGAACGCGAGGTGTTGGCTGCGACGGAATTGGTGGGCGTGGATAGTAGCAGCGAGGTGGTCTTGCCAAGTGTCATGCCGGTATTCATCACCAATCCGTGGGCAAACTTCAGTTTGTATTGTCCAAGTGCCAAAGTCTTTACGATGCCGAGCTTTCGGAACACAACGTAGTAGGAGTAGTGATCGTAGCCAAGTGAGTTGCCATGAGCAAAGAAGGGCTCGCCAGCATCTTGCGAACCACCAAATCCGAATTGAAGGTATTGTCCGCTGGTGAATTTATAGCGCATCCAATGCTTGTATTTGTAGCCGTAGTAGCCGCCGACATCGCCACGACGGGTGTAGAATGGAATAGTGGCTGCTCCTACCAACTCGTGTTTGCCGTAGCGCAACAATTGCTTTGGGGATGGATAGCGCAGCTTCGACGATATGGGGCGAATGGCTACTATATGTTGTAGAAGTCTGAGGCGCATAGGGTCTATCGACTCTATCATGGCAAGCTCGCCTAAAGAATGGAGAGGACGATAGGTGTCAACATATTCCGTAAGTTCTTCCTTCTGCTGGTCGGTGAGAAACAACAGTTGGCGAAAGTCGTCGGCATCGGCATTGTTAATGTCGAGGGGAATAGCCTCGAACTCGCACAACTGAGCATAGAGTTCTTCGACATTGTATAGCTGGGTGACATCGGTGCCATCGATAGCTGTATTGGCGGTGTTGTCGTCAATACTCATCTCATTGCACAGCTGCATGCAAATTGCCTGCCACTCGTCACGCCCCACGCTATCGGCAGGTGCTTGCGCACGGCAGAAGGCAGTGGCAAGGCAGAGCAATAGGATGGGCAGAAGGCGTTTCATAGATTTTAGGGATTAGAGGGTATAGGGTGGGCTTTATTCGTGGAGTTGGAAGTTGCGTAGGGGCGATAGTTTTGTATAGATGGCAGTTTCATAGAGACGTGTAGTCTGTAGGGACGTGTAGTCTGTAGGGACGACTATTTAATGGACTATAGTTTACTTGTTTTTACGGCGTTTCCAGAAGAAAAGATCAGACACTCGCGTAAAATCTTTCTTCATGATGATGCCTATGCCTTGGGTATTCAAACTATTGCGCGTAAAATAGCGGTCGTTGGTCTTGTTATAGACATTTATGGCAAGATTGCCGTTGGGAAATAACAGATAGCGCAAGT
Source organism: uncultured Prevotella sp. (assembly GCA_934215545.1). Classification (GTDB taxonomy): domain Bacteria; phylum Bacteroidota; class Bacteroidia; order Bacteroidales; family Bacteroidaceae; genus Prevotella. Next base: position 9,105 of record CAKQAD010000028.1, on the reverse strand, counting down.
CGAAGTCGCCAATAATGGAGGTGGTGGCATTGGGGTTGTCGCGATAGCCAAACTGTCCGTTGAAGAGCAGTCGGTTGTTGAGCATTCTGCCCGATAGCAGGCCCTCGTATTCGGCATTGTTAAAGCCTTCGGTACCAGTGGAGATATTCGCCCCGAAGTTCCAGTTGCTATTGTCGATGACATTGTTGAGCACACTGTTCAGTTGCTGGCTGATGGTGCCACTGAGGAAACTCTGCATGGCAAGCGATGTCTGACTGTATTGCTGAACACCATCTTCAATATTGGCATTGGAGTTGTTGGTGCTTGGAGCATAGAAACGCCCCACTGCAAGCAGGTAGAGCACCTGCTGATTGGTTTCTTCTTCGGCATTGAGTACGCTGTGCACCATTTGCTTAGCATCGTTAGAAAGTGTTGGCATGTCGAGGTTGAAGTCTACCTTCGGGGCATTAGGATTGCCAGTGATGTTCATAAGACAATTCACACGCACGTTGTTGTTGGCAAACGACTTGCCGATGTTCAGGTCGGCAAGGCTTACGCTGTTGAGCACATACTGCGCCTTTAGGTCGAGACTGGCATTGTATGGGTCGCCACCAAAGGCAATAGTGCCACCCTTTAGGAACTGGAAGTCTTTCTTTATGATGTTCTGTATGGTGAGCTTATACACGCCATGGTCTACAATGTAGTTGCCATAAAGATCAAAGGAACCCTTATTGAAGTATGATGCACGCAGGATGCCATCACCATTGAGTGTGATGTAGTCGCCGGTGCGCTCATCCATGAGCAGTTTCAGAGTAGCATTGGTGTTACAGTTGATGAGGAAGTTAAGGTGTATGTTGGTAGTAACATCCACCTTGTCGGCATTTTTGTTGACATCGCTGCCGGCACCATCGGCAGTGAACGTTATGCCGGCATCGTGCTTCTTCCATGTGATGTAGTCGCTCGAGCCTATAGAGGCGTTGTCGCTGACATTATATACAAGGATGCTGTTCTTCTCAGGCACGGCATCAATGTCTATGGTCACCTCGCCACTCTTGCCTTTAATGTTGCAAGTGCCGGTGGTGTAGGCAGTGCCGTAGAAGGTGCCTCCATCGAAAGAATGGGTGTCGTAGGCAAGCAGGTTGTGTGCCTTTACGCCGATATCGTAGGTCAGGTTTTTCAGATTGGTATGATACACGCCACCAGTAAGTATGCCGATGTTGCCGTGACGGTCGTATATGGTGTCGTTGCAGAACCTTATCTCGTCAGGTATCATGCGCACGGTGTCGTTGTGCAGGACGTAGGTGGTGCCAAGGGCGCTCATGTGTACAGTGCCGTTTACCACAGCTTCGCCAACAAGGTTAATCTTGTTGAGTGGGCCAACGACATTAACCTTTCCCACTATCTCGGCATTGATATTATCCATAAAACTGCCGCAGAAACTCTCCATGAACTCAGCTCTTGAGCGGTCGGCGGTGATGCCAAGATCTATATAGTTGTGTTTTGGCGACACATAGCCGTTGATATAGGTGTTGCGTTGATCGTCGTCGGCAGCGGTGGCATTGATTTCTATCTTCTGTTCGGCATAGTTGTAGCCCACATTGGCATATAGAGTGCCCATACGACCCTCTTCAAAAAGGAAGTTGTCGACCTTTACATTTGCTTCCAATCGCGGTTGGTCGCAGAAAGCGCCTGCCACAACAGCACTGCCCGATGCCTGACCAGCAAAATCTACGGAGTGGAAGTTAACAAGATTAAGAATATAGCTCACATCAATATCCTTCAGACTCACCACAAGAGAGTCGGCCATATTATTGTTGGCACGACCATTGATGGTGATGTGTTGGTTGCCGTGACGAATGGCAAAGCCATCCACACGGAGGTTGTTCTTCTGATATATGATGCTCGATGGCGCCACATGCCATGTGGTGTCACCCACCGTGGCTTCCGACTCCTGTATATCGACATAGGCAGTAGACACGCCGTTGGCATCCTTGGCAAACATTGTGCTGGCATTAACCACACCACGAAGGGGGTGTTTGCTGCTGTCGCTAAAGCGCAACGAGGTGAGTAGACGGTTGTCGCAAGCGCCTGCATTGACACGCAGGGAGAGTGCCTTGCCCTTAGCGGAGATTTTCTTTATGCCTATATCGGCTTTCAGTGTGTCGTTGGGGGTGTTTATCTTCAAATGGGCGTCTTTATATTGTGTACCGGCATAGCTGAACGAAGGTACACGACATGTGATGTCGATGGTCTTGTCGGCATCGTTCATAGCGCCACTCAACAGCAATGGTTGGTGCAACTGCAAGGGTACATCAAGGAATTCTTCCAACAAGCGGGCATCGTGGATATTGGCATCTATGGTGAAGTTATTGGTATCTGTTTGTGGCTTGTATGCCAAACCAGGAATGGTGGTCAGCTTGGTGGTAAGGAGGTTGAGCATACTGCGCACAATGGTATTGTAACTGAAGTGTCCGCTCAACTCGGCATTGCCAAAGTCGCCATTAATGTTCAGATAGTGCTCGCCATTGTCGAAGCCCGTTGTCGCTGCCATGGTTTTCACACAATAGTCGTAGTCGGGCTTGTGCATACAGAAGTCGCTTATGGTCACCTTGCCATTGGCATTGTGCAAGCCACTACCTGCAATATCGGCATCTACATTGCCTTCAAAACTGGTGCCCTGCCACTTGTTGGTGAGACGCAAGGCATGAGGCGACAGCTTGCTGACGGCGGCCGACAGCGAAAGTTGGGGGATGTGCAACGAACCATCGTACATGCCACAAGCTATAAGGCTGACATTAGGGTCGTCGATTTCTATACTGCCCTTGACAATCTTCTTGCAATAGGCGGCATCAAGATTTATGGTTTTGTATTGATAGCCATTATATGTTATGTCGTAGATAGTGCCATCGGCAGCAATATCATCGGCAGAGGTGCCACGGATATTGAGCTTGGCAGAAAGCTGTCCTACCTTCTGCTGCGCCACAAGCTTGCCAAGGTCGAAAGCTGTAGTCTCTATGTTTCCGCTTATTGTCTTCTGATGCTTTTCGGCTGCAAAAGCCACAGTGCCTAAGTCGGTCACCACATTACCATCTACAACCATGTGGCAGCCCTTACCGCCAGCATATCCTTTAATGGCTACATGCCCCACCCTCTCAGCTATAGCAGGCAGGTCATTGCCTGTAACTGCCTTGTATACAGTAGCAATGTTAGCATTGTCGGAAGTAAGCTCGTTGAGATTCAGACTCCACTCTGTGTTTTCAGGATATTTGCTCACGGCGCCATTGGCAGATAGACGCAAGTGATTATCGGCAGAGTTGAGTGTAAGCTGTTGTATCACTGCCGACGAACCTGTGCCATAGAAATTGGTAGACAAGGTGTATTTAGTGCCAAGCGAGCGTAGCTGTGGCACAAAGCAGGCAAAATCGCTGGGAGTGGCTGTAGTATTTAGATTGCCACAAAACTTCAGTGTGGGCATAAGCAGTTTCTGCTTATCGTTGGTGCGATAGGTTGCAGAAATGCTGTCAGACTCAATAATGGTGTGCGGCAACTCCACACGCAAGTGCTGCACACTTGCCTGGCGACGGGATGCCACTGCTGTGAGCGACAGCGATTTAAGCATAAAGCCGCATCGTTCCTTCAATGCCAGTTTCTTCACCTTTACGTTTACGGAGTCGTTGGTGATGCGGTTGACAATGATGTGTGCGCTGAGACCGCTGATGTGCATATCGTTGGTACTGAAGCGACCAGCAACAGAAGGCTGCGACAGCACTCTATAGCTTATATTGCCACGGCGTATGATAAGCGAATTGATTTGTAAATCAAGAGGGGTCTTTTGCTTGGTGGTGTCCTTCGATGCCAGCGAGTCGACGACAAACTGAAAGTTGTCTTTGTCGTTAGGAGTAAGACGATAGAGGTTGGCATGAAGACCGAAGAATTGTGCAGAACTTATTTCTATCTGTCCTTTAACAAGCGCCAAAGGGTTAATCTTCACTGACATACGTGCCACACGCAGCATCTGCTTTCCGCGTTGGTCGTACATAAGGGTGTTGTCGACGATTAGGCGGTTGGCAAAGCCTAAATCTACACGCCCAACATTTACTTTAGTGCCGAATTTTTCGCATAAAGCATCGCTTACACGTTCCCCTATGAATGTCTGGACAAAGGGAATATGCAACAACACTACAATGGCAAAATACAAACCCAATAGGGTCCATATCGTTATATTTATTATGCGTTTGAGCACGTATTATTAAGAGATGCTATATCGTAATTGATTACTAAGAGATGTCGCTTCTGCATTAGGGTAATGCAAAGGTGCCGACTAACTTATTACAAAGGTAGTGCTAAAAAGCTCAACAGCCAAATGTTTTTTTCAATTTCATATATTATTGCTGTGGTTTTAACCCAAATTCGATCTAATGACCGATTGGGGTTTAATCACAAAAAGGGCTGATTTTCATCACGAAAACCAGCCCAACGATAGTTATACTATTACCCTTATTTAGAAAATAAGTACATAAAAGTCAAAACAATTACATCACTCCATCTTCGCGAAGTTTCAGCTGCCATTTCCATGCAGAACGCATCACATCATCGAGATTGGCTTCTGCCTTCCAGCCAAGCACCTTGTTGGCTTTGTCTACATTACCCCAAATCTTCTCGATATCGCCCTCACGACGTGGACCATATTTCCAGTTGAGTTTCACACCAGTTGCACGCTCAAACGCCTGAACGATTTCGAGTGTAGAGTTGCCGGTGCCGGTGCCGATATTGAAGTATTCAACTGGCTCTGTCTCCTGATCAAGCACGCGAGCCATAGCTGCCACATGGGCCTTTGCCAAGTCTACCACATAGATATAGTCGCGGATGCAAGTGCCGTCGGGAGTGTTATAGTCGTTACCGAAGATGGTGAGCTGCTGACGCACGCCAATGGCTGTCTGTGTAACGAAAGGAATGAGGTTGTTAGGCACTCCATTTGGAAGCTCACCAATTTCTGCTGATGGATGGGCACCGATTGGGTTGAAATAGCGCAACACAATGCTCTTGATGTTAGCACCACTGTGTATATAGTCGGCAATGATCTGCTCATTGATTTCCTTTGTGTTGCCATAAGGCGATGTGGCCTTCTGGTGTGGACAATCCTCACGCACTGGCAAGTTCTCTGGCTTTGGCTGTCCGTAAACGGTGCAGCTCGACGAGAAGATAATGCCTTTCACATTGTATTGAGGCATGAGTTCAAGCAGATTGACAAGTGAAATGATGTTGTTGCGATAATAGAGCAATGGCTTCTGAACACTCTCGCCTACTGCCTTTGATGCAGCAAAGTGAATAATACCTTCAATGGCGGGATATTTCTTGAACACTGCCTCTGCAGCATCCTTGTCGCGAAGATCTACCTTCTCGAATGCAGGACGAACGCCAGTAATCTTCTCGATGCCATCGAGCACTTCTATCTTTGAGTTAGAGAGGTCGTCAACGATCACTACATTGTAGCCAGCCTCAATAAGTTCCACAGTTGTGTGCGAACCGATAAAGCCGGTTCCACCAGTCACTAAGATTGTCTGTTTCATTATTATAATAATTAGTTGTAATGTCTGTTGTAAACAAGCAGACATGACGCCACATGCTAAGAACACACATTTGCGCCTTGTCCATTGCAAAAGTAATATAATAATTCGGGACAACAAATAAAATGATTATATTTTTGACTTATTTGTTTGTGCTTTAAATAAAATGACGTACATTTGCAATGTGGATGCAATGCCAGCCAACATGCTGTTGGTGGCTGCCTAACCGTAAAGACACTAAAACCGAGAAAATATGATTAATCCTACTGAACAAACAACGCAACAGATTGAACGCTTTCTGAAAAAGATTTCACAGAAATTCCCTATCGATGACGATGCAGCCATTGTTACCGACATACATGTGTGTGTATCGCCAGATAGCGGCGAGATGGTTGCCTTCGACGATGACGACAAGGAGATTACTCGTTGCGTGGTGGAGCAGTGGATAAACAACAATGATGAGGATTTCTACGATAGTGTGGAGCGTGTTCTGCACACTTCTTTGCAGGCACTCAGCGATAGCGTGGGCAACCTTGGCATACTGAAGCCTTATAGCTTCGTGCTCGAAAATGACGACAAGGAGCCTGTGGCAGAACTCTTCATTGCCGATGACGACACTGTTATTATTGGTAAAGACTTAATGGAAGGTCTCGATAGCGACCTCGACTCGTTTCTTGATGCCTTACTTAAGGAGGAGGCATAAACAATTAGATACAAATAAATTATTTTACATATAATTATAAAGCCCAAATCATCAATTGCTTTGAAATAAGCACAATGACGATTTGGGCTTTATTATATATATACATATCAGCAGCAGCTAATATTTCAGCAGCAGCTAATATTTCTTACAGCTCTACAATTTTATCTTTTTCTTTACTGGCTTGCTCTCATTGCTCATTCGATCGAGAGCGGTGACCACATAAGTGTATTTCTTTTTGCCATCGACATAGGGCAGACGCAAATATTCGTCGGTGGTGACTGCTACAATATTGGCAGGATTGTCGAGTTGCACCTTCTGCTTACCCTCAAAGCGATATACTACATATCGGTGTGCCACATCACCCCACTTATGTCCATTCGGTTTGGTCCAGAAGAGCACGAGCCCGTCTGACGTCCACACTGGTTTCACCTTCTTTGGGGCTTTAGGGGCTTTGTCGTCGATGAATGGCATGCGGGGCATCAAGGCTGGATAGCGCCAATAGCGATTACGGAGCATAGTGCCATAGTTGCCTACATTGTCGACAGCAGCCTTAGCATACCATAAGACTGTGCCGTTGACATTGTGCAGCTTTTGGTGTAAGGCAAACTTGGCTGGCATCTGGTTCGACTTAGGATTAGAAGGGTCGGCATGCTTCACGGTGCGCATAACATCCTCGCCGATAAACAGCGGACGCTTTGAGGCATAACGGTTCCACCACTCTATGAGTGTGGCATAATCGGCAGCGCGATTGCCTATTTCCCAATATATTTGTGGCACACAATAGTCTATCCATCCATTGTTCACCCACATAAGTACGTCGGCATAAAGGTCGTCGTAGTTCTGGGTGCCATTAGTGGCACTACCCACCTCTACACCAGCACGCTTGTTGCGATAGATGCCAAATGGTGAAATACCAAACTTCACCCAAGGCTTTATGCGATGTATGCTTTCGCCACACTCCTTAATAAACACATTCACATTGTCGCGACGCCAGTCACCACGATCGGAGAAACCATTGTTATAGGCACGAAACTCGCGGTCGTCGGGAATCTGCAATCCCTTGGCAGGATACGGATAGAAATAGTCGTCCATATGTATGCCGTCCACATCATAACGTGTCACAATATCATTAACGACACGCAGTATGTAATCGCGATTTTCTGGCTGTCCGGGATTAAGAATGAACAATCCGTCGTAGGCAAACACACTGCCTGGTTGCCTCATGGCAATATGCGATGGGTCAAGGGCTGTGGTGTTTTTGGTTTTGGCACGATAAGGATTCAGCCATGCATGAAGCTCCATGCCACGCTTATGGCACTGCTCTATCATCCATTGCAAAGGGTCCCAATATGGCGATGGGGCCTTACCCTGCTGCCCAGTGAGAAAACGGCTCCAAGGTTCAATGTCGCTCTTGTAGAGCGCATCACACTCGGCACGCACCTGAAAGAATATGGCATTGGCACCATCCTTCTGCAGTTCGTCGAGCTGATAGCTCAAGGTGCGCTGCATCTCGGCGGTAGGCATGCCTTCAAACTGTCCGTTGACGCATTGTATCCATGCCCCACGAAACTCTCGTTTTGGAGGCGTATAATCGTGAGCCATGGTTTGCATGGCAAATGAAAGCACCAGTAGTGCAAAAAAGATTAGGTGTGTAAAGATTCGTTTAGATTTCATTTTATATTAATATGCTTAATTACGCTGTATGCATTATATAGTCCGAGCTCGCCAGCCTTGCTAAGGTCGGCAATACCTTCGGTCTTGCTGCCAATGGTTATGCGTGCCAAACCGCGATTATAGTATGCCTCTGCAAGATGTGAATCAATAGCAATGGCACGTGTATAGTCGTCGATGGCAAGGGCATAGTTCTTTGATGCCTGTCGCAGGCAGGCACGATTATAATAAAGGTATTGATTTTCGGGGTCGTGACGCAATGCCACCGACACATCAGTGAGGGCTCTGCCCATGAGCAATGCCACATCGGCTGCAGAGGTCTTTAGCACCGAACTGCCAAAACCTGCCTGCATAAAGATGCAGTAGGAGCGTTGCCATAGGGCTAACACCGATGTCGTATCAGATTCAACCAACACATCAAGATCGGTAACGGCAGCATCATAGTCTTGTGCTGTACATGCTGCCACAGCACGCTGCAATAGTAGCGACTGCAAGGTAGTGGCAAGGGTGCTCTGCTCCACTGCTCGTGTCAGCGAATCGATGCGGGCAAGCATAGAACGCGACTGCTCCTGGTTAAGGCGTTGGCGTGTGCATGTAATGTATATACGCTGGCCTCCATGCTGAACATTATATGTCTCAACACACTGCGCAAAAGCATTATAAGTATGAACATCACTATGGTGCTGTACATAAGAGAGAGCAAACATTGGCATAGGGTCGAGACCCGTGGCACGATTTTGCACACGGCCACGATAGTCGCTCTTATACTCGTGCTCGGGCGTATTGTCATCTGCCACCACTATTTGATTGTATTTGTCGGGGTCAATTTCTGAGCGTCGGCGCATCTGTTTGCGTTTGGCGCTATTCCAACGTGGCTGTATGCCAAGACGCTTGTTCATCTGCGCCTTGAAAATACGGAATTCGTCGAGTTCTGCCTTTGCCGTCATTCCGAGTTTACGATAGCAAGCAGCTCGTCTCGATAGTCCTGTCCAGAAGTTAGGAAATTGACGTATCACATTGCTATAGTCGCGAATGGCGGCTCTTAAGTCGCCTGTGCGTTCCAGCAGAATGGCACGATTGAACACGGCAAGCACATTCGAAGGCTCCATACGCACCACATAGTCGAAATCGGTAATGGCACGATTGTCGTCGCCAAGCTGCATGCGCAATAGTCCGCGATTATAG
>CAKQAD010000027.1 GCA_934215545.1 uncultured Prevotella sp. | reverse complement strand
CCTCATGGAGCAGATGTACAAGCACAAGATCACTGAGGTGCTCGGCTCTGACAACAAGCTCGCTCAGCTCGACTAATTATGAAATGAGGGCAATAGCCCATTCATAACATAACACACAAGCCCGTAACCATTATTTGGTACGGGCTTTTTTGTTGGGGATAACTTTCTTAGCAGTTTGTTTGTTATTATAAGAAAAAAAAGTATTATGGACAATTGATCACTATCACACTTATGTATCAACTTTACTAAAGAGCGATATCGCCATTAGATAATTAACAACCAATGCGCCCTGCAAAAGCAAAGGCATCGCTAACGATGCTTTCCTTTTGCAGGGCGCATTTATTTGTTTATAAAATCCACAGCACAAATAGCCGCAGCTTTTCTCTCTCCACTATAGCTTCATTTTATATACTTTGGTAAGCACCAGTCGTACATTTTCATTGCTTGGGTCGAGCTTGTTCCAACGCACAAAATATGGGCGTGCCTTGGCGTTGTTGCTCTGCACCTTGAAGTAGTAGTTGGCAAGATAGTAGCAAGCGTTGGTGAGGAAGTATTCCTCTGCCGACGAGAGATCGGGCTTGTTGCTTAGCAGGGTATAGAGATTGTTGGTAGGCTCTATAGCAAGACCATTGTTTTTGTCAGGGTCCATATACTCATTGGTGCGAAGCTTATACTGTGCAAAATAGCCGTAGGCAGCATACTCAGGGAAACGCTTTGCTGCATCGCGATATATCTGGTCGGCTTTGTTGTAGGCATCGATCTTTGCCTGCCCGTTGAGCTCCTCTGCCATTGCCTCATACACTTTGGCATAATCCTGCATATTTACATATTCGAGGGTGCCTGCCTTTTCGAGTGCCTCTATGTTTTGGGCATAGAGCTGCTCTGCCTTATCGTATTCGCCAAGTTCCTTATATGCCTTCGACATCTGCTCGATGGCATCGTTGCGATCCTTGTCGGTGGCAGATGACATCTGATAAAGGCGCTGAAACACGTCGATGGCTTTGGTATAGCTGTTCTTACGCATGAGGGCATAGCCGTAGTATTTGCATTGGGTGTTCTTTACAAGGGTGTCGTTGTGGGTGAATAGCAGGTTGCCATAGTTCACACCGAGGTCTGCCATGTGGCGCTTGGCATCAGCATCAGGGGCTGAGCTGTAGGCTTCTGTGGCAGCAATGAGTGCAGCATTGAGAATGCTGCCATTGTTTGGGAACACCTGCAGACCGCTGTCGCACACGGCGAGCATATTGCCATATAGTGCATATTTATCGGCTTTTTCAGGCTGCAAAAGTGCCAAGCCATGATAGTTGGAGGCATAGTTGGCATAGTCGTTGGCATTCATAGAGTCGAGCTCGGCCTTCTGATAGTAGGCGATGGCGCACTTCGGGGCGTCGATGTCGGCAGATGTGTTGTAGATGCGTGCAATCTGCAGGTTGCAGGGGAATGTGGGGTTGGCATCCTTGGCGCTCTTGAGGGTGCTTATCACGCCATCCATATCGCCCATGCGTCGATAGCAGTTGGCAAGGGTGTTGTAGCCACGCAGGTCGTTAGGCGACACAGAGATGGCTTGCTTGTAGTAGCCGATGCTCTTTAGGGTGTCGTCGTACGACCAGCTCATGTCGCCTAGCAAGATGTAGGCGGGCACATACTTAGAGTCGATGCTCAGTGCTTTGCGTATATACTTATAGGCATTAAGGGTATCTTGCGAACCCATGCGATACATAAAGATGTCGGCTGACTTCACATATACATCGGGGTTTTTCTTGAACTTGGCGCACACGTCGGCAACTACCATTTCCAAATCGCTCGACGAATATTTGGGCGCTATCTTGGCAATGGCTTTTATGGCAGCATCGGCATCGGTCACTGCTACTGACTTTTGCTTTTGTGCCACACCGCTGAGGGCTATGGCGCAGAACGCCACAAGCAGTGCCAGAATGCGTGAATGTTTGGTTATTTTCATTTCTATATGCAGGTGTTATGTGGTTGATGATGTGTCAGAAGTCGTATTGCACGCCAAGGTCGAGGGTTTCGATGCCACGAATCTTAAGCATGTCAACGCCGGTGAAGCGTGGATTGAAACGTGTGACGTGCAACTGCGGGGTGAGTGTCACTGCCAGATGGCGGAGCACATTGAGTTTCAGGTTTATACCGCCATTGCATGCAAAGAGTGCCTTGTCGTAGTCGTTGTATTTTCTTGGTGCCATGCTGTAGCCTTGGCGCAACTTAAGTGATGCGTCGGGTGTGTGGCTGCTCGATAGTGCAAACATCACCGATGGACCGAAGAATAGCTCTGCCTCAAAGAATCGACGTCCCTGATAGCCAGAGAATAAGTTGGTGACATTGAGCAGGTAGCCGAGCGAGAGGAAACCGCGCTTGTAGTTATGGTTGAACATGGCGGTGCCTGAATAGGCGGCACCTACCCCATCGCTAACTGCACGGTAGTTCTGCGGACTGTAGCCGTTGATGCTCATAAACTCGAAGCCTAAACGCACGGCGTGAATCTTGGTGAAGTGGTAGACTGCAAAGGCGTTGAAGTTGTAGTTGAACTTGCCTCCGCTGTATGCTCCTGTGGTGTAGATAAGACTTGTACCACCTGCCACACCCACACTGAGTGGAATGGATGTTTCTTCCTCACTGACATCCTTGGGTTGGCGATAGGATGTGCCACGGGTGTAGGCGGTGAGTCCTAAGCGCACGCCATACACATCATCGCTAAAGCGGTGTGCCATATTGGGGACATTAGAGTATGGAATGCGGTAGTTATAGTTGGTGTAGCGTGGCTCTATGAACACATGGAGGTCGTCGGAGAGCTTATACCATAAGTTCAGGGCGCCTGTGTAGAAGGTGGTCTCGGTCTTCAGATCGTGTTCCTGCATCTTGCGCATCCAACCCATACCGGCTCCCACTGCCACTGCCATGCCCCAAGGGCGATCCCAGTTGTAGCTACGGGTGAAGCCAAAAGGATTGACAAGTGCTTCGAGCTGCACATCGGTATAGGTGCTGTATTGGTTGTAGGTTATCTGCTGCTCACCGATGGTGCTGTGGTGCTTCTGCCATGTGGCATACGAATGTGCCAAGCTTGCACGCAAACCTATTGCCGAAGAGAACCAGCGACCCACCGACACTGCAGTGGTGTGGCCAGGGGCTGTCTGTGTGTCGCTGCCTCGACCATGATAGAATGCCATTCCCGACGACAACTGTGCAAACCATGGTGTGCGCCACGACTGTGGCTTGCGCACACTATCGGTGGCGTATGTGCGCATATAGCGCGAGCGCTCCTCCATAGAGAGGTTGTTGTGCAGGTAGTAGACGAAGTTGGCGTTCAGCCCCATAAAGGCACCAAACTTATTGTCGTAGCGGCGCGACGACACTCCGCCATATGGCTCAAGGGTGATGTAGCCTTGCGGACCGCTAAAGAATTTAAACTGCAAGCCACCATGGATGTCGTAGCCACGATGTGGATTTTGGGTGTGGGGGATGTAGTTAAAGCGCATGCCTCCACCGAATACGGTAGACACATCGAGCAGTCGCGATGGGCTGTAGCCGCACATATAGGTGGTGATGCTGTAGAGCCAGTCGACATTGGCAGTGGCACGGGCGAAGTTTTTGCGTGAGCCTTCGAAGAATCCGTAGCCCAAGCCGAACTTCAGGCGCAACGAGTGATAGCGGTTGAACTGCTTGCCCACACCTAAAAGCGCCATGGTTAGTGGCGAGAGGTCGCCTCTGCCTTTGTGGATGTCGCTGTGCACACCGGCACCGAACTCCAAATAGAGATGATCGTCCCAACGCTTTGTGAACTTGTCGCCATGGTTGTGATAGCGGTTCTCAAGGATATAGTCGAGGGCATTGAACTCGGTGGCATAGTTGCGACGGGGCTTGGGCGTTGTGTCGCGCACATCGTCCTCGTCGAGCAACTCAAGGTTTACGGTGTCGGGCACTATCGGTGGCATTGCCATCGTGGGCTGCCCTACGGCTGCCTGAACTCCAGTGCTACACATCATGGCTATGAGCCCCAGCATGCAGCCAGCTATTTTGTTTGTTGTATTTACCATTGATATCATTCGTTAGTATCGTTAGTACCTGCTGCTTCTGATTGTACGGCTACTTCTGATTGGTCTGCATTGGCAGAATCGGCTGAAGCACTTGTTGTGCCAGCAGTAGCTGTCTCGTCATCGGAAATGTCGTTGTTGTCCAATGCCTTCTCCTTGTCGGCTTGAGCCTTAAGCAGGCGGAATAGCTTGCGGTAAGCAGGTATTTGTGCTTTCTTGTATTTATACTTCTCGCGTGTCTTTTCGTCGACATTTGCCTCGTTGAAGTAGTAGAACTTATACTCTGGCTTCAAGTCGAAGCAGTGCTGGAAGTAGGCGAGATAGCGTGGAATGCCTGTGATGTCGATGCCATCATCGTCCATGTCGGACGAGGTGTCGAATGATAGTCCGTCGTCGTCGGCAAGCATGCCCTTGTCGGAATAGAGCATGCCCTTGAGATACCACTTCTTTGGGTTGTCGTCGGACATCTTATCGACGAGCACATCGGCAAACTTCGGGTCGGAGTCTTTATATTTGTAGAGCTCGGCAGCCATAATGGCTTTGTTGTCGGCACTGCTGTTGAGCACATAGCGCTCTGCCTCTTGAATATTGGCAGTAGCTACGGGGTCGCCTGCAAACTTGCCTGCAAGGTAGTTAGCATAGTCGCGGGTAAAGAGTGTCACCATCTTCATGTTCTTGGTCTCGGGCGTGAGCGGCATGTTGTCGATAATCATCAGGGCGCTATCCTGCTCGCTGAGCATAGAATACATGATGGCTTGGTTAAGCATCATCGGCACTCGGTTGACGGTAATGGTGGAATATTCGTCGAGGGGCTTACGGGCGTTTACGTTGTACTTGAAGTCGAGGAACGGACGTAGTATCTCCAAATCGGGAGTGCCTTTGCGTATCTTGAGCATTGCCATCTTGTTGGCAGCATAGGGCGCCAACTTCAGTCTATAGTATTGTGGCTGCTTGGCAATGTAATTATAGGCAAGCATGGTAACGGTGTCAATCTCAACGCTGTCGTGCACTGTGGCAAAGAGGTTGAAATAGTCGCCCTCAGACAGGTGCTTCTTGCCCGACAGGTAGTCGGCCTTATATGTATAGTATGCCTGGCGTGCCTCTTCTGGCTCCATGACATGCTCCTTGAATACGTAGTATTTACAGCGCATCATACGCTGCTTGGTCATAATGGGTTCTATCACCGACTCGTAAATGGGCAACGACTTCAACACGCCATACACCTCGTTGTGCTTGTGGGTTTCGATGGCTGTGCGCACCATGTCGGTATTTTCCTGTATGCCTTGACTTTCTACATCAGCAAGAAGGTCGGCCCATGTGCTTACCTTCGGTTCCATAGGGATACGTGGCACATCTGCAGGCAGCCTGCCACGCAACAACGACAATGCTTTGTTGGCACGGTCTTTTGCTATCTTGCGGTTGATGGCTTCGCTACCCTCTGGCGAAGTACCTGCCTGGAACTGCACCTGGGCAAGGAGGTCGCCATACGACTTCAGGTCGCGCACTAGTATCTCCATCTGCTTCTGGTTAATGGAGTCGGAGAGCAACTCGTCAGAACCCTGGCGGAAGCGCAAGTCGATGTCTTGGTTGTACTCCTGCGGAGTGGCGTCGGCTTCTTCCTGAAACTCGCTTGTAAGGGGCAGGTCGGAAGCGGCAGTGGCAAGGTCGAGGAATTTAAACAGCTGCACCTGTTTGCAGGAGCCCGACTGGTTGCCTTCACGAAACAGCACATGATGATAGTCTTCGAGCACAACGGGATAGTTGCACTTGTATGATCGCTTGGGGAAGGGTTTTACGAACACTACCTTTGTGTTGAGATTGAAGTCGGTGGTGTCACTAAGCACTAATGTGTCGGTGTACCATGGCGACACGTCGTCTTTCTTGTGATAGTCGAAGTTCATCCGGCGGTCTTGCAGCTTGTGATATTCTGCCGATTCAAATATGAACGGACGCAAACGTGCCACGGTGTCTTCGGTCTGACAGTCGACAACAATTGGCTGCACGATGAGTCGGTTGTTGTCGGAGAACATGCTGCGACGAAGGGATACATTGATTGGGAAGATTACTTCCTTGTCGGTGGCAAGCGACACGCCTCCACCGATTTTCCAGGGGCTCTCCGACATCTTGCCTATTACCTTTGTGCCGGCAAGCTCCACACGGCCCTTTATATCGATGGGGTATAAATTGGTGCCTGGCTGAATGCCAAAGCTGGTGAAGGCATCGCCAAAACGAATCACCACGCCCTGACCTGCAAGCACGTTGAGCTTGAAGATACCATTGGCTGTGGAACGACGCCAGACAATGCCGAGTTCGGTTTCTATCTGCTTTATCTCGGCATCTGTCTTGCCGCTTTGGGCATCGTAGGCTTTCTCAAGGATGTCACGAGCTCTGCTTGCCTTTGCCTCCGAACGGAATGTGCAGAAGTCGACCTGGGTGGTCTGCACATTGCTGAAGTTCACACCCGACAGCACACGGGTTCTGACTTCTACCTGCTGCACTCCCTGTGCCTGCACTCCTTGCGCTATTGCCATAAACAACAGTAGCGCCAAGTATGTTTTCAGAATTCCATATATGCTGTGTTTCATTTGCATTGCCTATTTTGTTTTTTACTTTGTTAGAAAGAATTGTCGGGGTGTTGTATGTCTGTCGAGGGTGGTTGGCTGCCAGTGCGCCTTTGCCCTCTGGTGTTTTCTTGTTTAAGGATTGGCACACTGCATTATTTAAGTATGTATGCCACCGATATGCCTATTCTTGAAGGCATGAGATAATATCCCTTGGAATTGTTTTTCAGGACACCGTCCAAGGTGTAATCGACGTCGTAGTTGTCGCCAACATGATATTCCTTGCGGCTGAAGCCTATGGCTGCAAAGCCTGCATGGAAATCGACATTCAGACGATGGGCTATCTTCATGACATAGCCAAAGGTGATGCCACCGCCCACTCCATAGCCATCGTACACTTTGCCGTGGCGGGTGAGCTTATAGGTGCCTGCCAGACCGCCAATGCCTGCAAAGAAGCTATACATAGGGCGTCCGGAGAAGTAGTAGCGATACTCTGGTTGCACTCCAAACATACGCAGGTTGACTCCCCATGGCTTGTAGTTGCCAAACACATTAATGCCTATGGTTGAACGGTTGCCCACGGTCATCTCGGCTCCTATGCTTGGAGTCATGAGCAGGTCCATTGCCACATCGGTGTTCACAGCCAGTCGCTGGGCACTTGCCGACAGGGCAGTAATAGCCATAAATAGTGTAAGGAGTATCTTCTTCATTGTAGTTCTGGAGTAATATATATTATTGTGGTGTGGGTTGTAGGGTTAAGCCATGCTTGGGCAGAAGCTGGGCTTCCGCCCAAGCATGGCTGATTAAGTGGTTGTGTGGACTATATTAGTCCGCATGTATTACTGGAGGTTTATATCACCCTGTGTCCAAGGCACGAGAGTGGTAGTGGCCTGAATTTCAAGTGGTGAAGACACTGAGATGATGATGTTATACTCATAGCCTTCCTTCCAACCTTCTGCAGGAGGAACAACCTCATACTGGGCTGCTTTGTAGATAGTGGCATCGCCCTGCTTGTGGAAGTCGACACGCAGACGGAACACGCCCTTGCCCTGCATGCCACCATCAGTGTAGCCGTTGTCCACATAAGTATCGCCGTTCTTTGGAAGCACTGGCAAAAGGAATCCGCCACCTACTGTGATCTGGTCGTTGGCACCGAGGAACTGGGTGTCGTCGAGAGGACCATCGGTCTCGCTCTTCAGAGTGAGGGTGGTAGTGGTGTTCCAATTAGGTGTGAACACACCTTCCTCATCAGGATTGTCGAGTGAGGCAATAACGAGTGTACCCTTTGTTGCTGCATTGAGCAACTCTGCCTTCTTGATACCTATCTTGTCGAGGTCAGAGCCTGTGCCCTTCTTCAAGATGATGTTGAACTTCATCAGCTTGTGAACGAACTTCACGTTAGGAAGATAGTTGTCCTGATTGTAGGCAGCACCATCCTGTGCCTTCTTCTCACGGAAGTAGAGTGCGCTGTATGCGTGAGGCTCATTTGCAGGATTTTCTGACTTACCCCAGATAACGTCTGTTGTACCACCGATGTTGTTAACTTCTACGTAGTATTTGTTGCCAACGTGCTTCACTGCTGTTGTGTATGGGTAGTAGCCATAGAATGTGTAGGCATACTGGCTGCCCATTGGATAGTAGCGAGCTGTGCCGTCGTACCATACAAGGTCGGTCTTCTTTGATGTAGCGGTGGCGGTGGTAACGGCCTTAGCACGGATGTTCTGCATCCACAACATGTTAGGGTTGTCGTTAGGGTCGTTCCATGTGATATTCTCGCTGGCGTAGATCTTGCCAGTAGCCAGACAGTAGATGCCAAGTTGGTCGGTATCGAAGGTGCCATCGTAAGCGCCATCGGTCTTGTTGCCCAATGATGCACGTGTGATGGTTGAGTTCTGATTGAGGGTCACCTTAATCTGCTCACCATTGTCGGTTGGTGTTGTAGAGGTAGCGGTAATGTCGCCCTCGTTAGAGCAGCTTGCCATAAACATTGTAGCTGCCAAACCGCATAAAATCAGGTGTTTGTTCATTTTATTAATTGTATTTATCGTCGGTTTATAAAAACTTTGTGTGTGCATGCTTGCAGCGCATCCATGCCAGAGGCTTCTGGCGGAAGCGGTGCAAGCATGCTATCATCATATCTTTTCTTTGATTATTAAGCGCCTGGAGTGAAAGTGCTGCTTGGATCTCTGTCGTCGTCGATATCGATGTTGCCACCATCCTTCCAAGGAGTGAGAGTAGCGGTAACCTCAATCTTCTGAAGACCATAAACGGTTACAGTAACATCGTAAGAGTTGCCTGCCTCGAAAGCGGTAGTGCCATCGATCTTGATAGGATGAGTGAACTGGAGCTTCTTGATCTCATAAACTGGAGCAACGCCAGCTGCTGCATCGCCAGCCTTCACCATTACATTCTGCTCAAGCTCAATAGTCATTTCGTAAGAAGTCTCACCAGGAGCTACGAGCAGTGCCTCACCAAGACGGATCTTGTCGCCACCTGTTGCACCCCATGTAAGAGGTGTCTCAGTAAGATCCCGAAGCTGTGCATTGTGGTCGTTGCTTGGACGCTCCATCAACTTAAGGGCTGTAGATGCATCTGCATCGGTGAAGGTGAGCAACTGTGCTGGTACATCAGCAGCTGTGTGAGCAACAACGAGCTTGCCATTTACCTTTGACTTAACAGTAACCTTTTTAATCTTTACAGCCTCGGTGTTTACGCCATTGCCTGCTGCACTCTCGTCGCCAGCCTTTACGTTGAAGGTGAGACGAGAGAGGAGGTGGTTGAACTTGATGTTTGGCTGTACGCCCTTACGAGCTGAGTAAGCAGAGAAGTAGTCCTCGTGGCGAGCGCCTTCAGGAAGTGTGTTAGGATCGAGCTCTGCCTTGCCTGCCATAATATCCTGTGAACCATCGATTGTTATATCTACAACGCGGCGTGTAGCAGCCTCGCCAGTTGCGACATTGTTGTTGTTGTCGCAAAGATTTACTGTAGGAGCAGTAGTTGGGTCAGCGTTAGCAGCATTGTCAACACGATAGCCCCAGAAGTCTGAGTTGCCAGTAACTGGATAGTAAGCGATGGTGCCGTCGAATGTAGAAGCTACGCCTGTAGCAACACCAGTAGCACCTGCTGCTGGCTTAGGAGCGGTGAAGAGGGTGTTGTTGAAGATGTCGGCGCCTGTTGCCACTGCACCTGCTGTTGCAGGATCGTAGTACTGAGCCACCTTCATAGAGCCCTTCTCGAGCATGTAAACCCAGAGATACTGGCCTGCCCATACGTTGTCAGCGCTGTTTTCCATATCGCCCACAGTACCTGTACCACGGGTGTTGACGGTAGCAGAAGACACGCCAAGCTGGATTTGCTGCTTAGCAGATTCGTCAATGTTGGCATTTACACCAGCAATGTCGTCGTTGTTCGAGCACGCAGACAACATTCCTGCCGCTGCCAATGCCATAAATAACATTTTCTTCATAGTCTGAAAATTTTTAGTTTAATAATATTTGTAAGTTTTGGTTAAATTCTTTTTGTCACCGATATCGGCATGCTGTAGATGTTACGAGAAGTCTTCGCTATCTGGGTCGATATTAATGCTGTGGTCGTATTCTTTCCAGCCTTCAACACCACCGCCGATAGTAATCTTCTGCAAACCGAACACTGCTATCTTTATAGTGTAGAGTATTCCTGCCTTGAAAACTGGATTGCCAGCTTCGTCCTGGGTGTTGACATCGCCCTCAGGGGCTTTGATGTTATACTTGGCTGTGCGCACCTCGTCTTCGTATTGTGCAGGTTGACCTGGCAGACTGTTCACCTTCTTGTGATATTTGTAAGTGATGTAAACTGTGTAGATGTTGCTTGGCGCCAGAAGCAGACTGCTGCCGATGTTTACAATACGATCCATATTGCCGTCTTTGTCGAGCGACGAGTTCCATCTCACCGCATATCCGCCATCCTTAAGTTTCCCAGGGTAAGGGTCGCCAACCTTGCTTGGTGCCTCGCTAAGATGGAAGTAATTGCGCTCTGACGAGAACTTCATATTGCCATCCTTGTATCGACGTCCTGCCACTACCATGGTGGCTCGTGCAGGTGCTTCCACCTTTATGTCCATGATTGTCACATCATTGGCAGATGCGTCGCCAGGATATGCCTGGAAAGAGAGGCGTGCCAACTGGTGCTTGAGGTTGATGATTGGGTTCACATTACGGTGACCGGCATAGGTGCTGTAGCCACCATACATCTTAAGGATTGTCTCCTTGTCGGCTTTTGCCACTCCTGCCTCGCCATAGATGCCCGATGGCTCGAAGTGTGCAGCCCTGAGCGAGTCGGCATAGCCGAGCATTATGTCGCGATAGCCATCGAGGGCAATGTCGTAGCTTATAGACGATGCCGTACGATGGGTGTTTTCTGCCGTTGGCTTGAAGTCGTCAATGCAATAGCCAAAGAAGTTGTAGCCCACATCCTGATATGTTCCGCTATAATATAATGATGTGTTCTTGTCCTTGGGTTGCAGCACGCCTATGGTTCCCGACTCTGAATCGGGGGCCATAAACACAAATGGCATTCCTAAGTTGTAGTCGGGACCATCAACCAGGCAGTGCTCGTTGTCGGCATCCTTCGTGCCTCCCTGAGTGGAGTAAGCGGTGTATTGCAGGTCGACAGTGCTGTTTATGGCTGCCTGTCCGCCAAGGGCATCGCCAAGGGCAAACTTATCGGTGCCTACACGGAATGCAAACACATTAACCACAATGTTGCGGTTTTGCGAATTTTCGTAGGCACCCGTGCCGCGTGTGCGTGTAAGCAGCGAGAAATAGCCGGGGTCTTTGGTATACACCTTGATGGGCACTTTGTCGAATCTGTTGCCCTCATTGTTGGTTGGAACGTCGGTGTTGTCGGGGGTATACTCCAATCCTGGATAAGAATCGTTGCATGATGTTGCAAGCGTCATTGCTGCCGCCATACACATAATACTTATGATGCTTCTGCGTTTCATCTATTATTGATTGTATATATATTTTTTACTATTGTATCGAGATTGCTTGGATGTCGAGCTTGTCTGGACTTCTCTTTTGTTTAGATATCGAGATTTATGCTCACTGTAGGTATCCATTCCTCAAGTCCATCGCCTCCACTGTTGTTGCGGAGTATGGAGTTTCCATCCATATTGAGTGGTGTACCGATGTTCACTGTTCCATGCTCGGTGTTGCGCTTCACATATTTACCATCTACGGTGGTAACAGTGAGCTTTGCCTTCTTGAGAGCTTCATAAAGGTTTATTACGCCCTGCCAACGGCGGTTGATGCGTCGGCCGGTGTCTGAATCGATGGCATGACCATAGATTATCACCTGCATAATGCCAGGACCATACGTCTTGCGGTGCACATCTTCAAGGCTTTCGCCTGTGTTGCGCTGCACATTCACAAGTCCAGATACATGTATCTGACCGTGGCAGCGAAGCGATGTGTTGGTCTCGGTGTCGGGGGTTTCGTCAACAGATGCCGTATTGCCATTGGCATCGGTCATATCTATTGGAAACATTATCTTGCTGGTCTTCGTAATGTCGAGGTGCCCGTTGCTAAGATTTATCTTGCGTGGCACACCACCCACTTCTGCCCATATCTTGTCGATTACGAAAGGTGCTTCATCTACCTTCTTCTTTATATTAAAGTAGAAGTCGATGGTTTGCGACAATGATTTAGGCTTGAATGGTATTGTCTGCTCTTTTTCGTGATCGATTCTTACAATCTGTGTGGTGTCGTAGAAGAGTATATTCACGTCGGGCTGTATGTATTGCGAATACTGATTGTAATCGTCCCATCCCACGAGTTTCTTACGGAGCTTAGGGTCGTCTTTGCTATATTGCTTGTAGGCATAGCACACTTCCTGCAAGGGGAAGTCGGCGCTCTTCTCCGTCAAGAATTTAAACACATCGGAATAGTCGAGCTCTGTTTCATCGTAGGGGAATGTGATGAACTTATAATCGCCCACCTCCAGGTCTACACTCTGAGCTCCTGCAATGTCGAATGTGGTGCTGTTCACCTTCAGCAGTCGTTTCGACTGCCCTACCACACGATATGTAATCACGCCCATTGTCTCTGGCTTGTCGCCAGTCTTCTCCCCGAAATCGAAGGTAAACTTTGCAGAGCCTTTATGTGGATGCTCACTGTCGCAATAGTCCACTTCTGCGCATGCCGTAAATGCAAGCCCCAAGAATAGGGAGTATATAATATGCTTTATCTTCATTATTTCGTTTCCTTTCCTTCTTCCGGCTCATTTACATTTGCCTCTGGCTGATTATCATTTACATTCTGCTCGCTGGATGCTGACTCTTGTTGGGGGTCGGTAGACTCTTGTTGGGGGTCAGTATTTGCAGCATTGTTATCGTCAGCTGGCGCTGCCGAGTCGTCGGCAGACGGGGCGGCTGGCGTTGCGTCGTCTTTCTTGGCTTTTGCCTTTGCCTTCTCTTCCTTTGCTGCAGCTGCAGCAGCTGCCTTGTCGGCTTTTGCCTTTGCTTGGGCTTCGGCTTTTTGGGCATCAAGGGCTGCCTTGCGCTTTGCCATTTCTATCTTGTTGAGCTCGGCAGCCTTGGCATTTATCTTTGCTATGCTGTCATACTTCTCGATGAAGTCGTTGTAGATAGTGTTGTAGGTCTCGCGGGCTGTAGCCACACTGTCGGCTCTACGCTTGCGCTCTGCCTCAGCACTGATAAGACTCTCTTGATAAGCCAAATCAACATCATAACGCCAACGGTATTTCTTGGAGATTGGGTATTTGCCAAAGCGATACACCAATCCTACCCTTGCCTCAGTGGGGAGGGGGTAAGGGGTTATCTTCCATTTGCCTGGACGGTCGAGCACATAGCAGTCATCGCCTTCCATATGAAATCTGTCGACATTGCTCATTACCATTCCTACGTCAACACCGAAGTCAAGGTTCAGACTGTTGCCCGACGTGAAGGTGTAGAGCGGACGCAATATACCATAGGTGACACCTGCCGACAGGGCCTTGCCTTGACGTCCGTGCCATCCTTTAATCTTATAAGAGAAATCGGTAACCGATGCATAAAAGCCTCGGTAATAGGTGGTTTGTGTGTGCTTCACCGCTCTGCGGCGACAAGAAAACAATCTATCAAAAAAGTTTGTATGTGCCTTAACACCTGTCGACTCGTCAATCTGGCGTGTTCGCCAATAGTTGCGGAAGTAAACACGAGCCTCCTGCACATGATAGAAATGGGGCTGATTGAATGTTGAAGTGGTCTTCCAACGCGACTGTACGTTGAAACCTACTACCCAACGGTTCCAGTTGGTGTTGCGTATGTCGAACTCTACGCCGATGTTTGGAACAAGAAGTGTCCAATTTACTATATTAGTGTGAAGCGACAATCGCTCACTCCACTTCAATGTATCTACTCCTGAACGTGTCTCAAACATCTGACTCTTAGCATGTTGCGGCAAGAGAAAAATAACAAAAAGAACTATTAGGAGGTATTTGATTTTTATAACCTTCACGCTATATTTATTAGATATGTTTAGTTGATTTTTTTACTGCGATTGCAAATTTAATTAAAAAAAAGGTCAGTAAAGAATATTGGTGTGTTAAAATTCCGAAATTTAACTTTGTCCGATTGTTGGCACGAACAACATATAGGGTTGTCTAACTTGATAAAAATTATACTAATCACCATTTTTGGTATATTAACCACAGAAATCAATCATATTAATCACTTTTGATATTATTAACATATAGGAAACAAGGGCATGATTTTTCTCTCGTCTTCGAAAAGGTATTTTATGCAACTCTATCAGAACAGTTGGTAAACCACTAAACAAAAATCATGGCAAGGTTGCTCAGTGCATCCTTGCCATGAATATCATTTATTGAAGAATTAATTGTTTCTATTTCGGTGCTATTACTTCAGCTCCATTATCTGCTTTCCGTTTGCATCGTCAGGACGAATCTCAAGAAGCTTGGCTGCCCACTGCTTGGCCTCTGCCTTCTTGTCATTCTGGATGTAGTGGACTGCAAGATATGTGTAAGATATGGCAAGACGTCCTACCTCGGTCTCGGTCTTGTCGGCCTTAGGCTCTACAAGCTCAATGTAGTTCTTATAGAAAGGCAATGCACGACCCACCTTTACATCTGGGTTGATTTGGTGGTTCATGAGAGCGCGCTTCCATGCTGCATAGTACTTGGTGTTTTCAAACTTCTCTGCCATCTCGCCATATACCTTATCAGCATTCTCGAATGCAGCTACCTTAGCTTCATCGGTTATACCTTCCTGTGTAGCCTCGTCGATGTAAACATCGGCAATTGCATCAAGATCTTTATAGTTTGTTTGGTCGCCTACTGCAGCGATATACTGACGATATGCGTCAACTGCCTCGGTGAAACGCTTTGCCTTTACATTAGCTATAGCGATATATTTGAATCCATCGTGGTTGTTGGCATCAATCTCTGCAATATGCTTGTAGGCAGCTACTGCATCGTCAACACGTCCTACATTCTCCAAGGCATCACCATAGTAGATATAGTCGTTTACAGTGTATTTGATGGTGTCGGTGGTGTTGAAGAGGTTGTTACCATAGGTCACTGCGTCGGCATAAGCCTTCTGCTTGTCGGAAGCATAAAGACCGATACGGTTGAACGATGTGTACTTAGGATATTTCTGCAAACCAGCAGCAGTGAGCTTAAGCGCCTTGTCGTACTGCTCAAGCACATACGATGTAGAAGCATAGTCGAAGAGGATATAGTCGTCGAGGGTAGTCACATCCTTCACCTGGTCATACCATTGCATAGCTGTCTTGAGCTGGTTGTTTGAAGAGAACATATAACCGGCTGCAGCCTCTACTGGATAGTCGGGCTTCACGGCACGGAGCTTCTCAAGCATCTCTACAGCACCCTTAGGGTCTACCTTCTGATATACGCGTGCATACTTAACGTAAGCAATATCGTTAGAAGAATCGTAGGTAGTAGACATCTGATACCAGTTGGCAGCCTCTCCACCATTCTCTTCTGCCGATGCAATATCGCCGTGGAGGATATAACCTGCGCCACAGTTCTTGTTCACCTTAATGGCCTGGTCGGCATAGAGCTTTGCAGTCTCGTAGTTTTTGGCAGTAAAGAAAGCACGTCCTAAGCCTGCAATGGCAACGGCATCTTTCTTGTTCTGCTTAATAAACTCCTTGATTTGCTGCTTTGTGGCTACTGCATCGCCATTGGCATCAATCACTACTTTTGTAATGGCATCTATCTGCGCCTTAACGTCCTGTGCCATTGTTGGGGCAGCTAAGCTAAGCATCAGAGCCCCTGCTACTAAATATTTTGTTGCTTTCATAGTTCAATTGTTTTATGGTTTGTTATTGCTTTCCCTAATCTACAAACATGTAGCCTCTACCAGCCATACATCTATTGCGTTTGTATTGTTGCTAATGTCTATAAATTCTAACTCTACTTTCCTTGTTTTATTGTGTTACATATTATTATTCTTTGGCATTGTGACGCTTCATAGTGCAATTGGTTTAATGCTGATGCTCCCAAAATGCATTATATTAAGCCATTTTTGCTTTTATTCAATAATATTTGTCGGTCAATAGGGTCAATTATTGACATTGACATCGCGTATGGCTATCTCGCCTCGTGTGGGCAGAAGTCCTGCCTTAAACACTATAAGCTGTCCGCGGGGCTGCTCTATGAAGTGTGCAAATCCCCAAGGCAATCCGCGTGCCGGGTCGTTGAGCAGTGCATAAATTGTACGCACAAATGGATAACGACCATTAAGAAGCCATGCCTGATAGGGCTTCCATGAGTTCATAGGTGTGGCTTTGTCGAGTTTCGACACCGACATCACGGTGATGTCTTTGTTCCATGTGGTATTGGTGGTGTCGCGCTTGTCGTTGAGCCAGTTGCTGCCAATCACGCCAATGGCATTTGGGGTGCGTGCCACATAGTCGATAACATCTTTAGAGTCTTTGGCAGCAAACACATTAGGACTGTCGATAGGCTTTCCGCCAAGTATGGAGTCGCAGCAATAGTCGACAGCTGCCGACTTCTTGTTGTCAAAGCACACCCATATCTCGCCAAGCTTTGAGCCGGGATTCACCTCGCTCCATTTTGTCTTCTTGCCACTGAGCACGGCTTTGATGTCGTTGACAGTGATGCAAGAGTCGAGGTTTTTATTGTTGCAGATGAGAGCCATACCATCATATGCCAAAGGCACTGCCTCTGGCAGCTGGTCGGTTCCCTTCAGATAATCGTATTCTTTTTG
Organism: uncultured Prevotella sp.; assembly: GCA_934215545.1. Taxonomy (GTDB): domain Bacteria; phylum Bacteroidota; class Bacteroidia; order Bacteroidales; family Bacteroidaceae; genus Prevotella. Next base: position 2,538 of record CAKQAD010000027.1, on the reverse strand, counting down.
AGTAAAATTGCGGGATGTGATGGTGAGCATCACCTTTCCTTTGAGGAGCATGTTCACTCCGTCCACCTCATTAGTGTATATAGGGTTCACCTTGGCATTTGGACATTGCATCTCAAACACCTGCTTGAGCTCGTCGACTATGGGTGAGAAACTTTCGTCAACGGCAAAGCTTATCATTCCCGACGAGTTGGTGTCGGTGCGTCCGTCTTTGCGCTTCTTTGGTCCGCATGATGCGAGCACGAATACTGCCACAACAAGTGCGATTACGAAAGTTACAGATACTTTGTTTTTCATTGTTGTTTCTTTGAATAAAAAGATTGACGTTATGATATCTAAATGGATAACGACTTATCTTAGATTCATTACCTTTTATAATTATATTGTACCAAGAATATACTTTGTATAGTAGAGTTGTTCACTCGTTACAACAATTTGCAGCAATTAGTGCAATTATTATAGAGCGATTACTTTAAACGGAATAATACAGGCACCTGATACTTGACACGCACAGTAGCTCCATTCTGCTTGCCAGGCTGCCACTTAGGCATGCTCTTCACCACGCGCATAGCCTCACGGTCGAGCGATGGGTCAACCGAGCGAAGCACATGTACATCTGACAAAGAGCCATCGCGCTCCACAATGAAGCTTACAACAATACGACCCTGTACGCCTTTCTTGGCTGCCTCCGCAGGGTAGTGTATGTTACTACTCAGATATTCCATAAGTGCAGCATCACCGCCAGGAAACAAAGGCATCTGCTCTACAACGATGAATACCTTAGTATCTTCAACTACATGCTTTGGAGGCTCAGAAATAGCAATATCCTTCTTTGCTTTAATTTCTACACCTACGAAAAAAGCTGCCACTGCCACTACAACTATAATTACGAAAGCAAGAAATGAATTGATTTTCATCGTTATTCCGTTTAATAAAAAGATTGGCGTTATTACCTCGAAAGAAATAACGCCTTATCCTAAATTATTTGTCTTTTAGAAATTGCTCCGGGCAATATCTCCCGATAGTGGGAGAAATTGCTCGGTGCAACTATTCGAGTGTTTACTGTAAGCGGAATGATACAGGCACCTGGTACTTAACACGCACTGCAGAGCCGTTCTGCTTGCCCGGCTGCCATCTTGGCATGCTCTTTACCACGCGCATAGCCTCACGGTCGAGCGATGGGTCAACCGAGCGAAGCACGTTCACATCGGTAATAGAACCATCACGCTCCACAACGAAGCCTACAACAACACGACCCTGTACGCCGTTCTCGGCAGCTACAGTTGGGTAGTGAATGTTGCTACTCAGATATCTCATAAGTGCAGGATCGCCGCCAGGGAACATAGGCATCTGCTCTACAACGGTGAAGATCTTAGTTTCTTCAACCACGTGCTTTGGAGGCTCTGGAGCAGCAATATCCTCCTTTGCTTTAAGCACAGCGCCACCTACTTCGTCGTTACCTTCAACGGTAAATGCACCTACGGCCTTATCACTCTTCTGTACCTCGTCGAGCTTAATCTCGTCTTCTTCCTTCACCTCGCTGTCCTTTTTAATGATAGGTGCGGTAAACTTCACTGAAGACTTAACCTGCTCAACAACCTTTTCGGGCTCTTGTCTGACCACTTCCTTCTTCTCTACCTTAGCTTCCTTCTTCTTGTCCTGGAGTTTGGCAAGCTCCACTGCCTGAGTATTCTCGACAGTTTTGTTAGCCTCAGCCATTCTTTGAAGTTGGAGTCCAAGGAAAAGGAGTACTGCAGCAAAGGCAACGATAATGAGGGACCAGATGTTACGCTTGGATGTGCCCTTACGCAACTGATAAGCTCCGTATGCCTGGTTTCTGCCCTCAAACACGAGGTCAGTCCATTCATTGGATATCAAATCTATTTTTGACATTTTCTTTGTCCTTTCTTTAATTATTAGTCATTTACTTGATGCCTCTTGAGCTAAGGAGCTTAGCATCCTGCTCATTGATCTTGTCAATGACATAAGTACCAATACTGCAGATAGTCATCTCGTCCAAAGCATCAACCATATTCTTGTATGATGCCTCGTCAGTACACTTGATAATGATAGTCATTGTAGGCACCTTGCCAGATTCGAGCTCACCCTTCTTAATCTTAGTCAGAGCAGCGTTGTACACTTCTTCTGGATAAGCAGCTGGGTTAGCAAGCTTCTTCTGGTCAAGAGCTTCCTTTGCCATCATAATGTCCTTAACGGGCTGCGAACCGTCCTCAGTGATGTGGTTGAAGAGCACCGAGCGGATACCCTTCTGACCCCATGTAGTTTCCTTCAGACAGGTTGGGTCGTCATACTTAGGTAGGCCATCAACGTGGTAGATTTTGTCGTTACCACACACATAGATGGTAATGGTCTGTGATGCCTTAGCGGCGTTACGATCCTTATCAGAGATATTCTCATCGTTCGAAGGCATGGTCAGGTTCATTGTCTGAGGCTTAGCCAAAGACGTACAGAGCATGAAGAACGTGATAAGAAGCATCATCATGTCCACCATAGGCGTGAAGTCCACGCGGGTGTTCATCT